>JAPLUH010000383.1 GCA_026397675.1 Verrucomicrobiota bacterium | reverse complement strand
TACTCGGGTCCGGATGCATTTGGACGTGGGCGGTGAACGGTTGGCGGTGAATCAACTGGGGCCTGATTTCGCGCTCGTCGAATCGACTGCAAACCACTTGCCGGGCCCGGCCAATCTGTCGGTTACGGTGGACGAAGCCCTTACAGTTCGACCAGTGTTTTTGCCCGAAGGCATCCAGTCTGGCGTTGTGCGGATCCGGCTCGCATTAAGTTGATAGCTCTGGAAACCACCACCGGGCTATCGTGGAACTCCTTGGTGGCGCTGAAAAAATGCGTCGTCCGATTGTCATACAGTGTCATATGCCTGTATCCAGTGGCCGAGAAAATCGCGCCTGTTTTTGATGATTTGGTCTGTTCCTACAGAAACGAGGGTTCGATTCCCTTCACCCGCTCCACTCTTTTCCTCAGCAAATTCGCAGTTTTTCCAGGCACTGTCATACGAGTGTCATACGAATCCCCCCGGATCAGCCCCGTTTTCCGAGGCTTTCACAGCCGGAATCGAAACCGTGGTTCAGGGGCAGATGCCTCAACTGACGGGTTGGCGCTTTCCCTTAATCCTCCGTTGGGTCAATTTGATCCTCATCGATCACCGACACCCGCGAAACTACTCGGCCCCATGATTCCGACCTTCGATCAGGCTTTCATCGGACCTGGGTGCTTGTTCCTTTGGGTAGATACGGCGACATCGTCATGAGTAAGACTCCTCTTGATTCGGATCCGAGTCCCGGTGGCTCACCCGCCCTTCAGTCGCAATCGCCGCGCGGGGGACCCGCTTTTAAAATATGTGTCGTTATCCTCGGACTCGGTTTGGTAGCGATTCTGTCCCTAGTCAGGATCTACGGGATCGATACATGTCATGCGACCAGGAGTGGAATCTGGTGGCCTGAGAGAGGGCGGAGCTTGATTCCACCCACCGCCAAAGACATCACCCTCCGACGGGACCTGCTCGATCACTATGCCATCTACACGGTATCAGAGAAGGATCTCAATACCTTCCTGAACCAACGTTTTGCCCGTCCAGGGGAGGTGCTTGATTCCTACAGCGAAAGAGTGCGGATAAAGCCCGACTTCATCGGAAAAGCCATTGGGCCGATGGGCTGGTTGGCAACGACCAACACAGTTTCCTATTACTACACAGCGAGCAATGGGGGGAGCCATCGATACTTCCATGATACAGAGACCGGACGGACCTTTCAGAGCTCCGCCTACTGGTAGTAAAAGGGTCAGTGCGGCGCGATTTATCACGTCATGAATCGCGGTGACCGGCGCGAACGGATCTTCATGGATGATGTGGATCGCCAGCGCTTCGTCGACACGCTGGGCGAGGCTTGCGCTAAGACGGGCTGGCAGATTCACGCCTATGTCCTCATGCCGAATCATTTCCATGTGGTGGTCGAGACGCCGCAGCCCAATCTGGTCGCCGGAATGAAATGGTTGCTGGGCACTTACACCAGTCGCTTCAACCAGCGTCACAAGCTCTTCGGCCACTTATTCTCCGGGCGCTACAAGTCGCTGATCGTGGACGGATCGGGTAGCGGTTATCTCAAGAGCGTGGGCGATTACGTCCACTTGAATCCGGCGCGAGCGAAACTGGTGGCAGCGGATGCGCCCTTGAAGAGTTTTGCCTGGAGCAGTTGGCCGGCGTACTTACTCGCACCGTCGAACCGTCCGGCGTGGTTGCGGGTGGATCGGTTGCTGGGCGCGTGGGGCATCCCCGAGGACAATCCAGCCGGG
>JAPLUH010000056.1 GCA_026397675.1 Verrucomicrobiota bacterium | reverse complement strand
GACGTTGGACACCACGCGCAGCGAGGCATCCAAGACGGAGACGAATCCCCGGCAGTTGCGGTCCTTCGGCCAATTGTCGCCCAAGTGCGCCACGAAATAGTGATCGCCCACGCGACGGATTTGCCGGGGGTTGCCACCGGGTAAGGGGATGGTTCCCAAGGCACGGCCGTCGGTGCTCATGCGCAACAGGTGTTGTTGGTCGCTCATGGCGATGAGCAAGGTCGGTTCGCCCGAACGCGGGGCCTCGATCATTCCGCCATGGGGCCCCCAGTGGACGATGCCACCTTCGGCTCCCCCAAAGACCTTTTTGAACTCCCCGTCGGCCCCGTAGTGGAGAATGTAATCGCGTCCATAGCCATCGAGCACGAAGAACTCGCCGTTGGGCAGGTGCAAGGTCCAGGACGGACGGTATTCGTCGGGCTTGGGATACTTGCCGGTATTCTGCGGCAGCGACCATTCCTGAAGGATCTTGCCGTCTGGAGTGGCCTTGATGACCTGATGCCGCTGGAGGTCGGTCAAGTAGAGCACTTCTCGTCCGCCCTCGGTCACCAGCGAGAGGCCGTGGGCTCCGGGAAATTGCGTGCCCCACTTGTGCACTAGCCGTCCTTTCCGGTCGTACACGATGACGTTGTTCTTCGTCTCGTTGGTAAAGAGGAGGATGTGCCCCTCACGGTCCACGACGAGCCCATGGCAGTCTTTGACTGGCGTGGAAGACCCCAGATCCCCCCATCCGGGAACCACCCGGTAGCGGAAACGCCCGTGACCGAGAACGGGGGCCTCAGCAGCCAAAATATTGGGGAACCCGAAGGCTGCGATCGAGGCGAGCGAGGTGCCGGTGGCTGCGCTCAATCCGGACCGGAGAAAGGAACGTCGGGAGTGTCGGATCATGGTGAGTGTACAAAGGTTATTTGAGGGACAGGCTGGTGAGTGGATCCGAGGTGGTTCCTGGAAAATGCGCGGCCTAGCAAATGGGGGTAGGAGAGAAACCGTTCGGTTTTAGCGCAGTCCTACTCGTGTTGGGATGCCGCGGGTCTTGAAGGTGACGGTGACTTTCGGGGGCGTGTCGCCCTGGAATTCGCAGTCGAAGGTCACCGGATTGGTGCCGGCCTGAACCATCGGCAGTGCCGTCTTCAGTGGGAACGATTGCACCGGACTGCCCTTGGCGTCGTAGATGCGCACGATGGCGTCGCTTTCGATGAGCAGCGATTGACCGGCTTGAATCTCTACCGGAATGGTCACTGTGGCCGAGCGGTTGATTTCGAAGGTGGGGTTGCGGATGGATCCAGCCTTCCCGGAAACCCGCAGCTTGAGCTGGAGGCTCTGGCGGGTGTCGGTGTTTTTCAGGTCCCAGGTCGCCGAGGTCGGCTCACCAGGTTGGCGGACGAGTTGCTCGTGCTGAAAATCGGCTGAGTCGTGGAAGGGAAATAAGTCCCAGCCGCCTCCGGTAACGGTCTCCAAGTGGAACTCCCGCTTGGGATTGCGTAGTGCCTCGCGCTGCTCAGGTGTGAACACGCCCGCTCGCCGGGCTTTTTCCCATTCTCGCAAGGCGTCGAGAATCGGGCCGCTCTCCGCGTTCTTGCGCAGGGCCTCGAGGGAGGTAGCCAAAGCAAACCCCGAATCGAAACCGGCGGAACGGGCCAGCATCCACTCCATGTCCGACAGGCAAGTAGAAGTCCGCAGCAAGTACCAGCCGAGCATCTTGGGGATGAAATTGCGCTCACAGAAGGCCTGATTGTTAATGCGGTACTCCTGCATGCTGTCGCGAAAACCGCCGTACCAGGGCTCACCCCAATTGCAGTAGCTGTTGATGTGCCAGTAGAAGTGCGACAAGGGCGGGCTGGTGCCGTTAATTACCGTGTGGTCGAGGCGGTCGTAGAACTCCTTAGCGAAGACTTCATTGCCATAGGTGCCCTCGCCGGGGGCCAAGCAGCCTTCGTGGCCGTCGAAATCCATGTGGCTCAAGCCGGATGCGTTGAACACCCGGGCCAAGTTTCGGGCGATTTCCCGCTGAAGTTCGAGGTTCGGAAAGAACACTTTGTAGGAGTGGTCCATGAGTTTGCCGGCCGAAGCTCCCCGTGGGTGCTCGCTGGCTGTGGTGCCATAGGCTCCGCGCTGGCAGTCCAGCAGCTTCCAAGGCGCGTTGGTAGAGACCGATCCGTACCGGACCAATTCCTTGCCGATGACCACGGTTTGCAACTCGTTGCCTAGGCGGTTGGTGAAGTATTCAGGCGAGGCGACCGGGATCGTGGTGGTTGTGGCGTCGACCGCTTCGGTCAACGTGCTCTCACCGGTTTTGGCCAGGCGCGCGTCGGGCTCTGGAGTGATGTAAGGATCTTGAGTCTGGATGAAGTTTGACAGCGTGTGGGCTCCAAGTCGAACCCCCGACGCCTTGGCTTTATCCGCACAGGCCTTGAGTCCAGCAATGCCTCCGGGAAAGAACTTTGGATTGGGTTCGAAGTGTCCCCAGCTCTTGAAGGCGTTCTCATGGTACAAGCTCATG
>JAPLUH010000431.1 GCA_026397675.1 Verrucomicrobiota bacterium | reverse complement strand
GCGCTGGGTGCGGCCAGTGGGAAGCCGCATTCCCGGATCAAGGATTGGAAGAACGCGTGCGAGGGCCATCGTAGGCCGACGGTTTGCCCTCCCGCAGCGACGATATCGGGAATCATCGAGGATTTTGGTACCACCAAGGTGAGAGGACCCGGCCAGAAATGTCGGGCCAATGTTTCGGCCAGTTTCGGCCAATCCGAGGCGCACGCTCGGGCCATGGCTGCAGTCGCCACGTGCACAATTAATGGATTGGTGGAGGGCCTGCCCTTGGCCCGATAAATTTCACGCACGGCTTCGGGTGAGAAGGCGTTGGCGGCCAGGCCGTAGACCGTTTCACTGGGGACCGCAGCGACACCCCCTGACCGCAGAAGCCTGGCGGTTTGTTGAACCGCCTGATTGAACAACCCAGGAGTATGGGTGGGTAGAATTGCGGCAGTCGGCATGAACGGCGGCCATGTTACTCACGGAGACCTTCCGGGGGCATCAGGAAACCGATGTCGGTCCTGTGTGCAGGAATTTCTTAGCGCCTGAAACGCGAAGGCCGGACGCGCCGGCCAGCCACGACAACAGCGCAGGCTTCAGAAAGGGTTTGAACGTATTACGGAGGATCGCTGAGTCGCAGAGGGTTCTCTTCACGATGCCTTTTTGACTGTGAACTACGATGCATCTGGATGCTTCCCTCCACCCGGGCTCGCCTCTAGGCTCATTGCCGTGAAACACAAAGGGAAGGCCAAGGCCGCCTTTCATCGGATGATGCTGCGGGCGCTGGGGATCTATTGGGTCCTCGGACTGCTGCTGATCATGTTTAGTCGCTTCCTCCTTCCCGGAATCTTGATGACCGGTGTCATCACCCTGACGGGAGTGTTGCTCGGCTTCGCCCTCTTTGCCGGATACTTCTTCCGCGATCCGGATGCACAAGTTCCTGTGGGCAGTGGCCTGATTGTTGCCCCCGGCCACGGAACGGTCGATGTCATCGATGAGACCGAGGAGACGTCGGTCATGGGTGGACGGTGCCGTCGGGTCTCCATTTTCTTGTCGGTCTTTAATGTGCATGTGCAACAGGCACCGGTGGCAGGAACCGTGATTCGCGTTTGCCACACTCCGGGGCAGTTCTTGAATGCCATGAAGCTGGAGTCGGTTGCCTTGAATGAAAACGTTGTCGTCGGATTCCAGACGTCGGAACCGGCGTGCGGACCGGTGGCCATAAAGCTGATCACAGGTCTGATCGCGCGGCGCATCATCCCGTGGGTTCAGGAGGGAGACGTTGTGGCCAAGGGGGAACGGGTTAGCCTGATCCAATTCGGATCCCGGGTAGACATCTACCTCCCGCTTCAGGCCAAGGTCACCGTGGCCCTAGGAGATCGAGTCGTGGGTGGCGAAACCGTGGTGGCCCGCTTGGAAGGCTGATTTGCCATGAGCTCCTCCCTCCCATCTCAAGGATCCCCGGACGACGACTCTCAGAAGCTCAAGATCTACCTTCTGCCCAACCTTTTCACGGCGGGCAACCTCTTTTGTGGATTCTTGGCGCTGACGAAGATCGTCGAAGCGGATCTCACCGGAACCTCCGGCTACCACGAAGTGAAGATGGCGCTCCTGTGCATCTTGGTGGCTTGTATTCTCGACCTCTTGGACGGTCGTGTGGCGCGGATGGGAGGCTTTGAAAGCCCCTTTGGCCGCGAGTTCGATTCGCTGGCGGACATTGTGAGTTTTGGGGTCGCTCCGGCCTTTTTGGTTCATCGCGTGGTCCTCGCGGATGTATTTATCAACTACAAGGAAATCGGTTGGTTCATCGCCGCGCTGTTTGTGATTTGCGGCGCATTCCGATTGGCCCGTTTCAATTGTCTGGCGGCCATGTCCGGGTCCGGAGGCGGCAGTCATTTCATCGGATTTCCCATACCGATGGCTGCCGGAATGGTGGCATCTCTGACGCTGTTCCTGATTTGGTGGGACGAGAAGAACTTCCGAGTGGGCTACTGGCGGTATGCATTGCCGATGATCTTACTCTTCCTTTCGGTGATGATGGTGAGCGAGGTCAAGTATCCCACCTTCAAGAAACTTGATTGGCGCACCCAGAAGCCGTTTGTGAAGACCATCGTGATCGTTTTGGTGACGGCCCTGTTTTTCCTGCTGTGGCAGAAGCTCTTGCCGATCATCTCGCCGCTGGTTTGCATCGCCTATTTGCTCTACGGATTTATCCGACCGTTCATCTCGCGCCGGATGCAGCGTGAGATCGAGGATGACGACCACTCTCCGGTTGTTTGATGCCCCAGGTGTCCACCGCATTGCATGAGTGATCCCTGGCCTATGGTGTCGGCCGCCCTGTTGGGCGGACTCTCTGGTTTCTTGGCGAGCGTTCCAGGTGGGCCAGTCAATGCCACGATCCTCGCGGAGGGAGGGCATCGTGGTTTCCGCTGGGGGTTGTTTGTCGGGATGGGGGCTGTGGTGATGGAAGCCGTTTATTGCGCGGCAGCGTTCGCAGGATTCGACGCCCTCTTCGGCTCCCGGCTCTTCCGGGCCACCATGGAATTGGTCAGCTTTATTCTGATGCTCTGGTTGGGTATCAAGTACCTGAGAGGTATTCCAATTCCTGGAGAGACCCAAGGGGTCCGGCTGATGGAACGACGCTTTCATCCGCATACGGCGTTCTGGACCGGATTTGTGCGGGTGCTGGGCAACCCAGGAATTCTCCTCTTGTGGATTACCGTGACGGCAATGCTGCTCTCGAGGGAGTGGTTGACCGACAACTGGCTTTGCAAACAGTCCTTCGTCGGGGGCGTCGCCTCCGGAGCTCTATTGTGGTTTTGTTTGCTGGGATGGGGGGTCTCCCGACATCGAGATTCCATTTCACCCTTGGCCTTGAGACGTCTTTCCCAGTTCAGTGGCCTGCTGTTACTGGGGGTCGCGGTGGTAGTGGGCGTGCGATTAATCAGCCTCTTGGCCGCGCGTCACGCCTGAGAGGCTTTTAGGTTCATTCCCCCCGCCTTTTTCCCCTGTGCCTACTTCTTCTCGGCGGCCTGTGCGTTGAGGGCCTGCTGGAGTTTCTCGGCTTGCTCGAAGAGTTTGTTGTAGCGGTTGTTGAGATCCTCGCAGTCGCTGGCCAGTTTCTTGTATTTTTCGATGGTGTCTTTGTTGACGGCCACCCCGTTCAGATAGGCCTCGTTGAGCTTCTTTATGCTCTCGTTCTGGGCCTTAATATCGGTCGCCATCTTATCGTAGGCAGCCTTGTAGCTTTCGCCTAGCTGGGTTGCCCGCTCCCACTTCACCGTGGTCTCCGAGAGTTCGCGCTTGGTGCGGCTCAGTTCCACCTTGTTGGTCTTGTCCTGCTCGATGAGTCGTTCCTTGAGCTGTTCGACACGCTTGAGCTCTTCCTCGACGCGTTTACCCGTCACCTCCACCTCATGCTTCTGCTCGTTGAGGCCGGTAATTTGCTTATTGCGCGCGGCCAGTTGCATGCGGAGATCGACGTCTCGGTACCACTGGTAGGCCACTAGACCGCAAAGTCCGCAGGCGAGTGCGATGAGTACAGTGACTCCGGCCGAAGCACGGATTGGGTTCCGGGAAGATACAGTTCGGAATTGCATGATGAGAGTCTGGGTTTGGCAGCGCCCTATTCCTTCAGACGCTGCAGATAGAATTTGGGTTTGTCAAAGTCTCGAGGAATCTCCCATCGAGTACCCATTGACTCAAAATGAAGATGAGCGAGGTGGATATAGGTTGGGGCATGAGCACCAATAACCGCTACTTTTAGAGGCACCGCATCGCTCTCATCCACCCGAGGTCATCGATCGATGGCTCACTGGGCGCAGCCATATCGATTGTCCTCCGGACTTTGCAAGGGCTGCCAACGATTCCATAGTTCCACCCGTGAAGAATCGAGGCGCATTTCGGCCGGTCGCACTGACTGTCGCCGGGTCGGACAGTGGGGGCGGGGCTGGGATCCAGGCCGATCTCAAAGTCTTTGCGGCTTTGGGCGTTCACGGCACCAGCGCGATCACTTGCCTGACGGCCCAGACACCCGCTGGAGTCACCGGTGTTCATCCGGTGCCCAAGGCGTTCATGGGGTGCCAGTTGGAGACGTTGATGAGGGAACTACCGCCCGCTGCGGCCAAGACCGGTATGCTCTTCAACGCCGGCATCATCCGAAGCGTTGCCGAGAATTTTGCCCGCCATCGGGAGATCCCCTTAGTGGTGGATCCGGTGATGATTGCCACCAGCGGCGCCCGACTGCTGCGTCCGGATGCCCTGCGCGCGCTGCAAGACCGTCTATTGCCCTTGGCCGCACTGGTGACGCCCAATCTAGATGAAGCGGCCGCGCTCCTGGGGCGCCCATTGCGCTCTGTAGACGACCTGAGGTGGGCCGCACGGGGCATGCACGGGCGTTGGGGCGTTCCTGTGCTGGTTAAGGGCGGGCATCTCCGGGATGTGCCCCAAGCCACGGACATCTTGTGGGACGGGCAGGAAGAACGGGTCCTGCGGGCGCCCTTTGTGCCAGGGGTTTCGACCCACGGCACGGGTTGTACCTATTCGGCAGCGATCGTGGCCTTCTTGGCCCTCGGACATCCACTGCTCGTTGCCGTGGAACAAGCCAAGCGCCTGATTACCCGGGCTATCCGT
>JAPLUH010000347.1 GCA_026397675.1 Verrucomicrobiota bacterium | reverse complement strand
GATCGCGACGTAGATGTTGTAGACCGGGCGGAAGTCCTTGACCCCGACATTCTGCTGATTGATGCGGGCCTGATTGATCATCGTGTCCACGCCGATCGTGGTCTTGCCGGTAGAACGGTCACCAATGATCAACTCGCGTTGACCGCGGCCAATGGGAATCATCGCGTCGACGGCCATGATCCCGGTCTGGAGCGGTTGGCTGACGGACTTCCGCTTAATAATACCCGGGGCGATCTTTTCGACCGGGTAGAATGCAGTGGCCTCAATTGGACCTTTGCCATCGAGGGGGCGCCCAAGGACGTCCACGACTCGACCCAACAGTCCTTTTCCGACAGGGACCGATAGCAGTTTGCCGGTGGTCTTCACCTCGCTGCCCTCGTGGAGACTGGTGTAGTCGCCCATGATGATCGCGCCGACCTCGGTTTCTTCGAGGTTCAGGGCGAGGCCGATGATGCCGCCACCGAAGTCGAGCATCTCATTGGCCATGCAGTCCGAAAGGCCTTCGATCTTGCAAACACCATCGGAAATCTCGCGGATTTGTCCGATGTTTTGGCGTGTCACCGAAGCCTTCGCACCGTTGATCTGGGCCTCAATTTCTTGGAGCAGGGAACTCATGTCGTCTGTGGGATTATTCGACTGTGGGAAAGTTGAAAATGATCGTTAAAAACTGTTCTCGAGAGCGGCCAACCGTGTTTTCACGGTGCCATCAAACACATCACTACCAATCTGGATGCGGAGCCCACCGATCAAAGTGGGATCCACGAAGAACTGGAAATCCAAACCGGCCCCATACTTCTGGGTCAGGCTGGCTTTAATGGTGTCCATTTGGGACTCAGAGGTGGGCACGGCGTTATCAATGCGGACCGTCCGACTCTGAACGTCGAGCTCCACCAAGCGCTGAAAATGCGTCAGAGCAGCCAGATAATTGCGGGGCTTGCTCGCCAACACCTGTGACACCGCCGAGCGGACGCGGGTCTCATTCAGCACACCATTCAATTGGCACATGCGGTACAGATCTTTGCCGTCACGCCGCGCCTGTTTTCCAATCTTCATCCTAGAAATTTAGGTTGTGATTCGGTTTGTGATTTGGGTTGGCCTAGGAGGCGATTTGCCGTTGGGTTTCCTCAGCCAAGCGCTTTTGGTCGTCCAATGTCAGAATCTTTCCGGTCACCTTGACACTGGCCTCGACGACCAACCGTCCAAATTCCTGACGGAGTTCCGCCTTCAGGCGGGTCAATTCGGCCTCATTAGAATGGCGAGCTTTGGCAATAATGTCGGCAGCGGCGGCGATCGCCTTTTGGGTTTCGATCTCCGTAACCCGTGCCGCTGCAGCTCTGGATTCTTCAATGATTCGACCGGTCTGGGCGCCCGTTTCTGCCAGCAATTCTTGAGACTTGCGATGGGCAACAGCGAGCTCCTCCCGAGCGCGGCCGGCATCGGCAAGACCTTGAGCGATGGACGCACGGCGGTCTTCCAATGTCTTTTGGATGGGGCCGATCGCCCACTTCTTCAGGATCAGCGCCACCAGCACAAAGCTGATTGCATTGGCAATAAGCGCTGGGATGTTGGCCCCGAAGGTCTTGGCAATTTCACCAACGGGACCGGCATCGGCTGCCGCAAGAAATAGGAGCGGACTCATCTCTATAGGATCTGTGGGGTCTTAACTTCTCGAAAAGGGAGGCGCGGAACCTTGAGGTCCCGCACCCAGGTGATCACTTACCGTTCCAGAGGAACAGGGCGAAGAACACAATGCCTTCAGCGAAGGCGGTGCTCAGAATGGATTGAACCAGGATCTTGGTGGCGGCTCCGGGATTGCGGCCGACTGCTTCAGCGGCGCTCTTACCGATCATTCCGACGCCGATTGCGGCAGCGGCAGCGGCGGCGGCGACGTGAATGTTGCCGGACATTTCTGCGATCATCATCTTGATGTTTACCTTTCTAGTGTTGTTGCCGACCGCCCCGGCAGGCTTGCCACCGTCTGACGGCCGAAAGTGTTAGTGGTGAGACCCGTCCTCGCCGTGCTCTTCATCGTGTGAGCAAATGAGCAGCGTGAAAACCGCTGTCAGGAGCATGAAGACCAGAGCCTGCACCAAACCGACCAAGAGTTCCATGAAGTAGAATGGCAAAGCGGTGAGCCAACCCAGTTGGGCGCCACCCAGATGAGTCATCGACTCCAGCATATTCTCTCCAGCGAAGACATTGCCGAAAAGGCGAAAGCTCAGCGAAACGGGGCGGAAAAGTATGGACACAACCTCCAGGAGACCGACAGCAAAGAAGACGACCATGAGGACGATCCCCATAAAGCCGCTCAACCCGCCTTTGGCTCCAAAGATATGTTTGAGAAATCCCATGGGCCCGTTGGCCTGCAGGGCCCAGACCGTCCACAAGACAAAGAACACCATCGACATGGCGAAGGTCATGTTGAAGTCCGCATTGGCGCCCCGCAGCAGAGGGTCGGTCACATGGAAACCATGTTCCCCCGCAACACCATATCCGATGGTCCCAACGCCCGGGAGCAGGCCGAACCAGTTGGTGGCCACGACAAAGACAAACAACGATGCAAAGAACCAGAACGTTTTGTGAACGAGGTCGGCTCCGATAATTCCACCGAGGAAATCATACAGACCTTCAACCACCCACTCCCAGAAATTCTGAGCTCCGTCCGGAATGTCCTTCATGGTCCGAACACCCAAACGCACAGCCAAGACCAGCAGCAGAGACACCACCCAAGTCAAGATCATGGAATTGGACACCGGCAACGGTCCAATGTGGAAAATAACGGGTGCCGCCGAGGGCAAGCCCTGCTGCTCGGCAGCCTCGACGTGATTTCCATGCTCCGCGGCAACGGTTGCCAACTGGAGGCAGAATCCCGCGAACGGAAGTACTAAGGTTTTAGACCAGGCCATCGTGATTGATAGAAGGAAGACTACAGGGACCACGCCACGGGCGCGCAGTCGGCGAGGGTTTTCAACTGTTGATGGGCCGAGATAACGAGATAGTGAAAAGTTTCACAAGCGGATTTTGGAAAACTTTGCGACCGAATGGATCCATCAACCGTCGCCTCTCTTAGATTTTGGCAGTCCTCGCGGCTTCTGGTTCAATGAACCAAAGGCCCTAGATCCGGACCCATTTCTACCCCCTCAAGATGCCCCGAAGCCACATCCAAGACTGCTCGGCTGCAAAGAAAATCACCCAAGTGACCACTGTAAAATAGATGAGGGTGACCACCAAACTCAGGAGAGCCAGCAAGTACATGACACCATCTCGCTGGAGCCGTCCGACACACGCGAAAAAAATAATCAGTGCCGGGAGCGAGTTCTGAAGCGGAACCACCAAGAATGGGACGGCCACCAAGAGGCCGCCCAGCAGGATGAGCCAACCTGCACCCTTGCGCCCGACCGCATCTACGAGCCAAACCATGCGTTCGGTGCGGCTGACGCGACCAACAATCTTCAGCAACCCGCACCCGAAGCCTGAGAATGCGTTCCAAGTCATGGCTCTGGGTCGCGTGGACCGGATACGCATCGGCAGCCAGACCGACTCATCACCGCGAATTAACCTCCAACCCATTCCTGCAAAGGCCAGGCCACCGAAGGTGGCGATGGGCCCGGTAGGCAAGGGTTGAATGAAGGGCAGGGTGAGAATCAGAGCCATCAACCAGGCGTTGCCGTCGCCGAGTTGATCGAAAAATTCACCAATGGTTTGCCCACCCGAGCGTGCGACCTGAGCCGAAGCGCTCAAGGCACGGATGAAGTCCGCCGCGGTGGCGTTGCTCGAAGACTGAGGGGGTAAGGACATCCAGCGAGGCTCTCTGACCTTAGGGCAGAAGCCGGGATACAAGGGCACTGACGGACTTTCCGTCCGCTCGTCCATCCACCTTGGACTGGGCAACCTTCATGACCGCTCCCATGTCTTTCTTTGAAGTAGCTCCCACCTCGATAATGACCTCTCGAATCAGGCTTTCCAATTCTTCGGCCGACAACGCCTTGGGCAGGTACTCGGTGAGCACTTCCAATTCGGCCTTCTCGTTGGCTGCCATTTCCGTCCGTCCAGCCTTTTCAAATTCCTCGATGGAGTCTCGGCGCTTCTTGGCCTCCCGTTGGATCATCGCCATCACATCGGCATCCGAGAGTGTCTCCGTTTTCTTTTCGATTTGGGCGTAACCCAGAGCCGCCTTGAGCATCCGGAGCGTCCCGGTTCGGACGGCTTGGCGGGCCAGCATGGAGGATTTGAGTTCGTCGTTAACGCGTTGTTGGAGGCTCATGATTCGGAGGCTTGGAGTTTGCGAAGCTGATCGCGGACTTCTGCGGCGGTCTCGTAGTCCTCGATCCGGATGGCCTCGGCAAGAGCGAAGCGAAGGCGTTCGATCTCATTCTGCGGGGGCTTACGACGAATCTCGTCGAGCCATCCCCGCAAAGACAGGATTTCGCCACTTTGTTCGATGAGTTCTTCTCGTTCGTGATCCCGATAGAACTCAGCCAACTCGGTGATGCCGGCCTCGATGGCGATGAGGGCGGCATCCCGATCGCTCTCTTGGAGACGAGCCTCGCCGCGGGCTCGCGTGCGCATCATCGTGAGCTGAGGGGTAAATTGAACCACGCTCCATGACAGGTCGTCGGATTCAGCAAACCGATCCACGAAGCTGAAGACCTCGAGATTTCGGATGCAATCGCGCTCGACGGCCTCGTAGTCCTTGAGCTGGAAGAAACAAATGTATCGGTGGTGATACTGGATGGATTCCTGTTGGAGACGCCCGCATTCCTCCGACCCCAGGGCAAAATCAGGATTCTCGCTATCGGCGCTGGTCGAGGCCTGTTCAGAACGCTTCCGGTAGAAATGGAACCAGGACTCATACCCCATCGGCTTTTTGCCATCCGGACGCCCCAGCACATTCATTTGGAGGATCCCCAGATCAACGCGCAGCTGGATTTTCTCACCATCCTTGCCCTGAAAGCGGCGCGCCACCACCTGACCGGGCTTATAATCCCAGTCCTGCAGCATCTCAGTGAGGTCGAACGTCATCGGTCTGCCAATATGGAAACTTTTTTGACTGCGTCAACGCACAGGGCCGATGAGTTATTCTCACTCTCGCTCCCCATCGACTAGGCCAAGATTCCCTGGATCACCTCTCCATGGACATCAGTGAGACGGAAATCACGCCCTTGGAATCGGTAGGTGAGCTTATGGTGATCCATGCCAAAGAGGTGCAGGAGAGTGGCGTGCAAGTCGTGCACGTGGACTTTGTTTTCAGTGGCATAGAAACCGAAATCATCCGTCCCGCCATAGACGGTCCCGGGCTTGATGCCCCCGCCTGCCATCCAAATGGTATACCCATGCGGATGATGATCTCGACCGATCTGGTCTGGCTTGAGGGCACCTTGCATCATCGGAGTCCGACCGAACTCTCCGCCCCAAAGGACCAAGGTTTCGTCGAGAAGACCGCGCTCCTTGAGGTCCTTGATGAGGGCAACAGACGGCTGATCGGTCTCCGCGCAACGCTTCTTGAGATCAAAGACCAAATTACCGTCGGGCCCGCCATGATGATCCCAGCCCCGGTGGTAGAGTTGGACAAAGCGAACTCCACGCTCGACCAATCGACGGGCCAGTAGGCAGTTGTTGGCGAAGGAAGCCCGACCGGGAGTCGTCCCGTAGGCGTCATGAACACGCGATGCCTCGCCCGTAATATCCATGACCTCGGGCACACTGGTTTGCATGCGGTAGGCGAGCTCATAAGAGGCGATTCGTGTCTGGATCTCTGGATCTTGCAAGACATCGAAACGCGCCTGATTGAGGTCCCGAAGGACATCCAATGTTTGGCGACGGCGTTTGCGATCCATGCCCGGCGGATTTCCGACGTACAGCACCGGATCACCCTGTGAGCGCAATGTAACGCCCTGATGCACCGTCGGTAAGAAGCCGCTGCCCCAAGCCGCGTTGGTGAGGGGCTGTCCGACGCCCGTCATCATCACCACAAAGGCCGGCAAGTCCTTGTTCTCGCTGCCCAGTCCATAACTGAACCACGAGCCCATGCCCGGCCGACCCGCCAACTGAGCTCCGGTGTTCATGAACAAGGTTGCCGGGTCATGGTTAAACGCCTCGGAGTAGAAGCCCTTCACGAAACAGACATCGTCGGCGATGGAACCCAACTGGGGCAGGAGTTCACTAATCCAGGCCCCAGATTTGCCATGCCGGGCAAACTGATAGGGAGAGGCCAACAACTTGGACTCCTTGCCGATCTGAGCCAACCGGATGTTCTTCACCAACTCCTCGGGCACCCGTTGGCCGTTGCGCTTAGTGAGCTCGGGTTTGGGATCAAAGAGGTCGAGGTGCGAGGGCCCACCCGACTGGAACAGGTAAATAATGTTCTTGGCCTTGGGGGCGAAGTGCGGGGCCTTGAACGCGGTTCCCGAATCCGGAGTGGCGGCCCGCAGTGACGGGTTGAGCAAGGTGCTCAATGCCAAGGCGCCCATGCCGGTGCCACAGTGCTGGAGAAATCGCCGCCGCGTGGAGGCCTTGAGGGATTCCAAGATGGGTGTCGGCAACTGCGGGTGCATCCAGAGAATCTGCGTCCCGAATCCATCCCGATCAAGCCCCGCTCACAGGACTGCGTTCGTGGTTCTTTAACCGGGTCACTGCTCTTGAACCGATTGAGAGGTCTGTTCAGCGAAAAAGGGACAGAACCCAAGATCGGTCTGTCCCTATTCGTGTTGTTCGGTAGCGGCAAATGATCCGGCAACTCAGGCGCCGTACTTGTCGAACAGACGGGCATTGGCCTGCATCAGGCGCATGAGATACTTAGCCTCGAAGATACCGAGGGATCCTGAATTAGCTCCTGTCTCCGTGAAACGGGACAGCTTGTCGCTGCCGCTAATTTCGGAGTGGATGAGCACCGGTTGCGGATGCCACGAGTGACCCTTCACAGCTACCGGTGTGGAATGATCTCCGGTGATGGCCAGCACATCGGGCTTCTTGGCCAAGAAGATGGGCAAGGCGGCATCGAAGTCCTCGATGGCCTTGACCTTGGCCGCGAAATCGCCGTCTT
This sequence comes from Verrucomicrobiota bacterium, assembly GCA_026397675.1. Classification (GTDB taxonomy): domain Bacteria; phylum Verrucomicrobiota; class Verrucomicrobiia; order Limisphaerales; family UBA9464; genus SXXZ01. The sequence continues at coordinate 2,248 of JAPLUH010000347.1, read as the reverse complement.
CGCCGGCCTTGTCGGTGTACTTGTAGTGGATGAAGAAAAAGTCGTACTGATCGTACTCCTTCACGTAGCGCTCAAACTGCTGGGCGATCGTTTCCGGTCCCTCAATCTTCACCATGCCGACCAACTGGCTCAAACCCTTGTACATCGGGTAAACCGCGATCGCTGCCGCCTTCAGACCGTAGCGCTGCTCGAAGGTCGGAATTTCAGGCTGATGAGCTACACCGCGCATGAGGAACCCGTTGGCCATCTTCTCACCCGCCAAGAGCGGCAAGGCCAGCTTGTAGAAATCAACGATCAGCTTAGCGACCTTCTTCTGGCCGGCATTCTGCGGATCCACCGGCTTGGCCTCGGCGATCAGGAGCCCCTCGCGGTTGGGATCTGTATCGGTCAGCGGGCCTTCCAGACCCTGCCCCCGGAACACCACGACAAAGCGATGCTCCTTGCCCGGATAAATGTGGACCTCAGTTGCGCCGATCTTCTGAATCTTAGCAGAGAGGATTCCGCACAAACGCTCGCAAACCTCGGTCGCGATGCGACCGGCGCGACGGTCTGTGACGATTCCCTTGGAATCGAGGGTGCAGAAATTAGCCCGTGCCGCCACGTCACCATTCTTCAGCTCAATGCCCAAACCCAGCGTCTCGATCACACCTCGGCCGACCTCCCACTCGATGGGGTCGTAACCGAAGAGGGCCAGATGTCCGGGACCCGAGCCTGGGGTAATGCCCGGTGCCACCGGAATCATCCGTCCTTGGGCGCACCCCGACTGGGTCAGGGCGTCGAGGTTCGGGGTCTTGGCCGCCTCCAACGGCGTCATCCAATTCTGGGAACGGGTCGCTATATCTCCTAGGCCGTCGAGAACGATGAGGGCCATTTTGGCCCCGGTCTTGACCTGAAGTTTCGCGTAAACGGAATCGAGTTTGCTCATAATCAAGGTGAGTTGGGTCTCCGAAGGGCCCCGATATAGAGGCTCCCTACAGGCTCCCGCTGGCCGACCCTGTTGGGCGGTTAATTCGCCGTCAACGACACTTTGGTGCTGACCACCCAGCGGGTCACTCCGATGACTGAGCCGGCCGGGCTCCACTCAGTGCGCGGGTCACTTTTTGAAGAATCCCTTGGACTTAGGGGCCGGGGCCGGGGCGTCTGATTTGACCGGAACCTTTTCAAGGAATCGGTTGAGATCCATCTCTGAGACAGAATTGGTGATCAACGACGCTTGGTGGGTTTCCTTCGTTGTCAATTGAGCCAACTGAGAAGGTGCCTGGAGAATGTAGGGCGTCAGAAAAATGAGCAGTTCGGTCTTGGCGTCGCTCTTGGCGCGAGTCTTGAACAAATTGCCCAGAATCGGGATATCGCCCAAGTACGGAACCTTCTTCTCGCTCTGGGATTGGTTATTCGAGATGAGTCCGCCAATAACAACGGTCTCCGCATTTGGAGTGACCACCACGGTGTCGGCTGAACGGACATTGATGTAAGGAGCCGAAACATCGGCCGACAAGAACTGCTTTTCAGTCGGTGAAACTGAAGAGATTTGCGGTTGGACGATCATCTCGACTTGACCATTGGAACCGATGAACGGAGTGACGTTCAGGATGATACCCACGTCATTGTAGGTGACGTTAATAATGGGGATAGTGTTGTTACCCGAAGCCGCATAGGAAACGCCACTGGGCAGGGGCACTTGTTGACCGACCACGATGCGCGCCAATTGCCCATCGCGGGCGATGATCGACGGACGTGATAAAACCTGCGCTTTACCCGATGTAGCCACAGCTCGGAGCGTCGCCTGAAACTCGGAGCCGGCGATGGAATAAAGACCACCGGAACCGCTGCCGGTGGAGGACGGAGTCAGTGCCGTTCCCATCGATTGCCCCAAGCCGTTCAAGTTGGTGGTAATCGTGTTGACCCCGGATAGACCCATCACAGTCCCACCACCGCTGCTAATGTTGTTTCCAATGTTGTTCTTGGCCCAAGCGCCTTCGACTCCAAGTTCGGAGCCGTTGTTTCGCTGAACCTCCATGAAGACCACCTTGATCAGCACTTGCGGCTTAGGTGAGTCGAGATTCCGGATGACGTTGCTAATTTGCAGGGCCGTCAGGGCGTCGGCGATGACCACCAAATTGTGGGTCTGCGGATCTACGGAAATCAGAGCGCTGCCGACGGTGCCGTTGTTGTTGTAGGCGCCGGAGGTGCCGGTGCCACGATTGCCACCACCGCCGCCGCCGAATCCCCCACCGCCACCAAAACCGCC
>JAPLUH010000345.1 GCA_026397675.1 Verrucomicrobiota bacterium | reverse complement strand
CTGACACCGCTCCGCTCGGGTTTTGGCGGGGTTCCGCGGTATCAGGCCTCTGCTCGCTGAGGAGGCTCTGGGAAGGATCGGCTTTCGCGCTTTGCGCGAGGTGTGTGTGGTGATCGCCTCCAAGGCTTGCTCCGGCCCGATACCGCTCCGCTGCGGTTTTTGGTGGGCGGGGCTCCGCGGCATCAGGCCTCTGCTCGCTGAGGAGGCTCTAGGAAGGATCGGCTTTCGCGCTTTGCGCGAGGGGTGGGTGTTCGCCTCCAAGGCTCGCTCCGGCCTGACACCGCTCCGCTCGGGTTTTGGCGGGGCTCCGCGGCATCAGGCCTGCGCTCGCTGAGTAGGCTCGGGGGAGGATCGGCTTTCGCGCTTTGCGCGAGGGGTGTGTGGTGATCGCCTCCAAGGCTTGCTCCGGCCTGACACCGCTCCGCTCCGGGTTTTGGTGGGCGCGGATGGTCCATCAACGCTCCGGGATGCGACAGGCCTTCAGAACACCTACCGCCGTGCGCCAGAACTAACTGTTACCCGTTGGTGCCCGTCACCCGACTGAATCCGCTTCCGGAGCATCCTTGCCCGTGTAGGGGTTGGCCCTCATGCTGACTGCGCGGAATCAGCATCTTTTGGAAGACTATGAAATTCGGCTACCTCATCGATATGGACGGCGTGATCTACCGCGAAAACCGGCTGATCCCCGGGGCGGTGGAGTTCGTGAACGCGCTGTTGAGCACGGGCACGCCGTTCCTCTTCCTCACCAATAACTCCGCGCCGACGGCCGAGGACTTAACGGTTCGTCTGCGCCACCTCGGTGTGAATGGGCTTTCTCCGAAGCATTTCTATACGTCGGCCATGAACACGGCGGACTTTCTGGCGGAGACGCATCCTAACTGCTCGGTGTTTGCCATCGGTGAAGGAGGCCTTCTGACGGCCTTGCATGACTACAAGATCGCCAACGATGCGATCCGTCCGGATTACGTGGTGGTGGGCGAGGGGGCAGCCACGACGGAGAAATTAGCCAAGGCTCATGAGTGCATCGAGCGGGGAGCACGACTCATTGCGACTAATCCTGACAATTGGTGCCCGGTGTCGGAGGAGAAGACTCGACCCGGGGCCGGAGCTATCGCTGCTTTCCTAGAGGCGAGCACGGGTTCGCGTGCCTACTACTTGGGCAAACCCAATGGCTACATGTTCCATCGGGCGCGCCGCAAACTAATGGAGTCGGCTCTCAACTTCTCAGGTCCGGTGGCCATGATTGGAGACACTATGGAGACGGATATCCGGGGCGCAGTGGAGGCGGGGTTACACGGGTTCTTGGTGCTCACCGGCTCCACTCAATTGGAAAATGTCTGCGACTACGTGTATCAGCCGAGTCGTATCTTGCAGAGTGTGGCCGACCTCACCGAAGAGATTCTCACGGGCAAGGCGGCCAGCCATTTCGAGACCACTCTTGGAGCACCGCGCAACACCGGTGGGAAGTCGGGCCATCGGCACCAGACCGATGTGTTCGCGTTCCACAAGCCCCGGCCTCGCCCGGCGATGACCAAGTAGGCACTCAGTAGTCGCAAACGCGTTCACCTCAGTGCGGAACGCGGAGGTGAACAAGCACCTCGTCCGAGGGGGCCGATCTCGGCGGGCATCAGCGAATCAATCGCAAGATGCCGTAGGCCAGTAGGCCGGTGACCGGCAGCGTCAGGACCCAGGCCCAAAGGATGCGCTCGACCACACCGAGGTTCAGCGCACTGAAGCGCTTGGCGCAGCCTACGCCCATAATACTGGTGGTGATGGCATGAGTGGTGGAGACGGGCATGCCAAAGTGCCCAGCAATGCTCAAGACGGTGGCCGCGGTGGTCTCGGCGGCAAACCCATGAACCGGTTGGAGCTTCACCATCTTGTGTCCCATGGTCTTGATGATTTTCCAGCCTCCAGCGGCCGTGCCAGCGGCCATGACCAACGCGCAGGTGACTTTGATCCAGGTGGCGATGGCTTCCTTGCCGCTGCCGTCACTCACCATGGGGTGCGCCAAGAAGTTGGACCAATCGGGAAGGTCTTTGAGCAAGCCTGATTTGTCGGCACCAACCAGCGCCAAGGCGATGATGCCCATAGTTTTCTGCGCATCATTGCTGCCGTGACTGAAGCCCATGTAGGCGGCGCTGGCCAACTGGGCCTTGCCGAAAACCCGAGTGACCCACCGCGGGGTCCAGGAACGTAGAAGCCAGTACAGCAGGGTCATCACCAACAATCCCACCAGCAAGCCCATCACGGGGGACAAGAACATGGGGATAATCACTTTATAGAGCAGACCCTCATGTTTGTACCAAGGCATGCCTTCCTTGACCTTGGCGAAGATGACGACCGCTAAATTGTTGTCGGCCGCTGCGAGTCCGCCGCCGACCAATCCTCCGATGAGGGCATGACTGGAACTCGAGGGGAGCCCGAACCACCAAGTGACCAAGTTCCAGATGATGGCTCCTAGCAGAGCGGCCACGAGCGCCTTCTGGGAGAGGTCGGTGGGAATGAGTTTCTGATCGAGCAGGCCCGAACTAATGGTCTTGGCCACCGCGGTGCCGTAGAGGGCTCCGATGAGGTTGGTGATGACTGCAAGGCCGATGGCGAGTCGGGGCGTCAGGACTTTGGTGGACACCACCGTGGCGATGGAGTTGGCCGTATCGTGGAAGCCGTTGATGTATTCGAACACCAGGGCGACCAGAATCACCGTCAGCAGGAGGGTCATGGGACAGTGGGTAGCTCAGGAGTTCTTGAGCACGATTTGCACGATGATGTTTCCGGCATCACGGCAACGGTCGATGACCTTCTCCAAAAGGTCGTAGAGGTCTTTCAGGGCCACCACGCTGATGGCATCGTGCGGAGAGTTATAGAGGTCTTTGAGTCGCGCGACCATGAGCTTGTCGGCCTCTCCTTCAAGATACTGGAGCTGGAGATTTTGGTCTTTGATCTTCGCTAGATCCGGCGAGGACCGGAGTTCTCGCACCATCAATTCGAGTGTTTCCATGGCTTGCTGGAGCAACTCGGACTGACGTTGGAACGCGCTTTTGGGCAGGTTCGGAGGGCTGATCTGGAAGCGTTCGGCGAACTTTTCCAGGGTCTTGGGGATTTTGTAGAGGGCCAGAGCCAGGGCATCGATGTCCTCGCGCTCTAGAGGCGTGACGAAAGTCTTGGTCAGGCGTTCGAGGAGGTCAAAGAAGATGTCGCCGCCGCCAACCAGTCGTTGCAGTGAAATCATTAGAGTAATGTCAGGGGTTGAGTGTGTCGAAAGCGTGTCAGGCAGGTGAACCGTCGGTAGAGTTATGCTGCTTAGTAGAAACGATGCAGTTGGAAGCGCGATCGATCCAATTGAATCGGTCCGGAATAGCGGATGGCTTCTGGAACGGAGTTAGCCATCCCAACCCTCTCGCGGGCCTTCAGAATGATCCACAGGACCTCGTCGGTCGAGTCGGTCCGTTTCAGGAAGTCGCCCCGAGCTAGATTAGCAGCCATGGCTTCGGTCATTTTGTGGTGAGGATCTCCCGGTTGGCTGCGGGCGGGTTGGAAGATGCTAAGGGCTCTGCTAACGGATGGTCGGAGTCGCGAGAGGGGGCCGAAAGAATCCTCCTCAATGCGTTGTGAGCGGGAGGCCTCCATTGTTTTAAACGCTATCGGGCCTTGTTGCTGGGGTTCGTCGTAGGATGTCCGGTCGGCGGCCTTCGTAAATGGCGACGCACCAACTGCCGGGCGAACTCCACCAGCGGTCGATCTTCGATGAGGCTGCCAAATCGCAGATGGTCGGATCCGCTTTGGGCTAAGCCGGTCAATTCACCGACGCCCCGGAGCTTAAAATCCAGTTCGGCCAATTCGAATCCGTCATCGGTCTCGGAGAAGGCCTTGAGCCGGGGATCCGGTGGGAGCGGAGCGGATGGGCTGGCCAAAGCGGCTGATGATGCCGATGCCTTGCCGCTCATTAGAATACAATGGCTCTCGGCGGCCCCACGACCGATCCGCCCGCGCAATTGGTGCAACTGGGCGAGCCCAAATTGCTGGGCGTTCTCGATGAGCATGAGCGTGGCCTGCGGCACGTCGATGCCGACTTCGATGACCGAGGTCGCCACCAGGGTTTTGACTCGGCCGGCGCGGAACTCCCCAAGGATCCGCTCTTTTTCTTCGGGCGGCATCCGGCCGTGAAGCTTGCCGACGGCATGGGGCTCGAGGGCTTTGCAAATGCGCGGATACTCCGTTTCAACCGATTTGGCGTCCTCCTCGCCGTTGTCGAGGATGCGGGGATACACGATGTACGCCTGATGCCCGAGCTCGAGTTCGCGGCGGATGAAGGCCCAGACCTTGGGCAGCGCATCGGGCGTCCGTAGGTGGGTCCGGATCTTGCCACGCCCCGGGGGTTTCTCATCAAGCACGCTGATGTCGAGGTCGCCGTACAAAGTCAGCCCGAGGGTGCGGGGTATGGGCGTGGCGGTCATCACCAGCAGGTGCGGATAGCGACCCTTGCGCAGGAGTCGTTCTCGCTGAGCCACGCCGAAGCGGTGTTGTTCGTCGATGATGACCAGTCCGAGGCGCTCGGGCAGGAAGCTTGATTCGATGAGGGCGTGGGTGCCCACGGTGAGGCCTACGTCGCTGAGACCGAGGTTCAAGCCGGGTTCGGAGCGCGACTTCACGCTGGCGGTCCAAAGATGAACGGGGATTTGCAGCGGTTCGAGCCACCGCCGGAAGTTGGCGTGAAGCTGCTGGGCCAGGATTTCGGTGGGGGCCATCACCACGGCCGAATAACCGCTTTCGAGCGCCATGAGCGCAGCCGCGGCCGCCACCAGCGTCTTGCCGGAACCCACGTCGCCCTGAAGCAGTCGGCGCATGGGCACTGTCCCGCCCATGTCTTCGCGGATCTCCCGCAACACCCGGTTCTGGGCCTGTGTTGGCCTAAACCCGAGTCGCGCCAGGAAAGGGCGCATGAGTGAATTGTTGCCTTGGCAGGGCAGGGCGGTGGCCTTGGATTCCAAATTGAGGCGGCGGCGTTGGATCTCGAATTGCAGCGCGATGAACTCGTCGAGCGCGAGCCGTTGCCGGGCCCGTTCGGCATCGGTGTCGGATGCCGGAAAATGTAAATCCCGAATGGCCTGCGCCCGCGAGGGCCACTCTTGGGCGAGGAGCGGGATT
>JAPLUH010000155.1 GCA_026397675.1 Verrucomicrobiota bacterium | reverse complement strand
GGGTGTCGTTGTGAACGGCGATTTGATTGTAGAGATCAACCACGTAGATGGCCCCGTCAGGGCCTACGCGGCTGTGGATGGGTCGGAACCAATAGTCGGTGCTGGCGAGGAACTCGGTCTGCTTGCGGCCGTCTTCCTTGCGGCCCTGGTAGGTCGCGCCCTTCGGGTCCAGGAACTCGTGGTGGAAGAGCTGGCGTGTGGCCTCACTCATGAAGAAGGAGTACCGCTCGGTGGCGGCCCACTTGGCCGGCCAGGCGCCGCCGTCATAAATCGTCGCGCCCGCAGCCGCGGTCCAAGCCCCCACCCAGTCGATTTGTACGTAGGGCTGACGCTTCTCATCGAAGGCCGGGTAAATCTTGTTCTCCTCAATGACATTGAAGAACGACTTCATGCCGCCCACCTGTCCGCGAGCCAAGATCTTCTCAGGGATCACCACGTGGCAGATGGGCTCGCCGCAGGTGGCCGTCGTGAAGAGGATTTCGTTGTCGGGTGCGATCTCACAGCCCCAAGTATTGCAACCCCCGGCGGCGATTTGCTCGACCGCGGAGCCATCGGGTTTGAAGCGGTAAATACCCGCGGCGATGTCGCCGAAGTCCTTGGATCCGTCGCCAGACTTCACGCGTCCGCGGGTGTAGCCCACCGATCCGTAAATCCAGCCATCCATGCCCCATCGAAAATTGCTAATGACCGCATGGGTGTCGAAGGTGCCCCAGCCGGTGTAAAGGGTTTCGACCTTGTCCGCCCGACCGTCGCCATTGGTGTCCCGGATCCACAAGATGTCTGGGGCCTGAGCCACGATCACGCCGTCTTTCCAGAACACCAGTGAGGTGGGCAGTTCCAGACCGTCAGCAAAGAGGGTGCGCTTGTCGGCCACGCCATCGCCGTTGGTGTCTTCCAGAATGGAGATGCGATCGAGCGGCTTGCGAACTTGCTTGCCGCCAACGGGGAAGGTCTTGGGGTCTTGGGCTCGGTTCCAATAGGCCTTGAAGTCATTCTTGTTCACGTCGCGACCTCCCGGGTACTCGGGCGTCTCCACCACCCACAGGCGACCCTTCTCGTCCCAATCCATGGACATAATCTTCTCGGCCACGTTCTCGTCGGCCGTCAGGGACACATTGAACTCCGGATGAGTCTGGAAAGTCTTGAGCGCCTCGGCAGCGGGCTTCGGGCCCCCGGCCGGGTACTTGAGCGAAGCCAATTCCTCGGGCTTGCAGAACTCATCGGCGTTGGCGCGTTGACCGGCCCAGGCGATGCCGCGGAGCAAAATGGCCCGGTAATGGGGAGTGTTGAACGAGTCGTACTCGTGACCGGGGATGCTGACAAAGGCCCGGTAAGGTGCCTTGGCCTCGGGCAAGGTCTTCTCATAAGTCCACAGCTGGGGCCAAATATTGAAGACATCGACAAAACTCTGGGCCAACACGTTGACGTCCTCGGCCATATCGAGGCGGTTGTAGACCTCGTCCTTCCAATCAAAATTGGACACACCCTTCACAATCGGGTGCTCCGGATTGACGAAATAGACCCCGACATTGCCCTCGTGCCACTGAGTCTTCTTCTCGCCATCCCAGCGCCAGGCGCCGCCGATGATCTTCTTGCACCACTCGTGCTGATCACCGCTGACCACGCCGTCGTGAAGCACCACCACGCCACCACCGCGGGACAGGAAGTGCTCGAAGCGCCCACGCTCATCGCCGATGATTTTCATGCCGTCGGCCGCGTAAATCACCAGCACATCGGTCGCCTCCAACTGGGCGGCCGTCGGAAATTCCATAGCGCCACTGGCGGTGATTCCTCGCTCGGTGAGGAGCTTGGCCCATTCACCCAGGAACCGCGGATGATCGTGCTGGTTGGGGCCGTGGGTTTTGACACCGCCGCGGATAAAGACGCGGAGCGGAGCGGCGTGAAGTCCGACGGTGAGCGCCAACAAGGACCACATCGGCAGGAAGGATCTAAGGAACTGTTTCATGGCTTGAGTCAAACAACGCAAATCGCGGACGCCGTCGCCGACGCGCGCATTCAGGAAAGGATTGATCCTCCCGGAACGCACGACGGCAAGGGAGAACCCGGGCAGTCCATCGAAGCGCTGTGAGGCAGACAGTACCGTATCCTGCGAGGAGTGCTATGCGCAGATGGCACGCTGGAATGTCAGCGATGCACCAGTGTCCAACCGGGACGAAGGCTAAGGCCCTTCCATGCGACAGGAACCGTCGGATGCCAGGATGAAACTGAACGGCTCATCCAGAGAAATTCCATGGCTCGCATCTCAACCCGCGTCACCAATATTACCCATTCTCTTGCCCAACCGTTCCTCGGAATAATCCGGGCGATGGTTTGACGTAGCATTTGAAGCCGGAGCCTTCCGGGGCCACGGTCTCCCCGTTCATGACCGATTGTTTCGAGTTGCTGCAAGAACCGCGTCGCCCCTGGCTCGATGCCGACGCCCTCAAGGCCCGTTTTCTAAAATTGTCCGCGGCCGCACACCCGGACCGTTTCCATAGCGGTACGGACTCTGAGCGAGCACAAGCCAATGACCGCTCCGCCGAACTCAACGCTGCCTACAACACATTGCGGGAGACTCGCGACCGGCTCTTCCACTTGCTGGAGCTAGAACGCGGGGCTCCATCCCGGGACATTCAGCGCATTCCCGCCGGGACGATGGATCTTTTTGTCGAGATTGGTCAGTGCTGCCGCGATGCCGACACCTTCTTGGCGTCGAACCCGAACTCGGAGTCTCCCATGCTCAAACTCCAGCGAATGCGACAAGCTCTGGAATGGAGTGACCGATTAATGCTCCTTCAGCGTCAAGTGAACGTGCGGCGAGAAGCATTGGAAACGACGTTAAAAAGCCTCAATGAGGCTTGGGAATCGGCTCCCTCGCCCTCGGCTCCCGATCGGAAGAATCACCTACCGCTGGAATCCCTTGAGGACGCGGCCCGTGCCATGAGCTACGTGAGTCGCTGGACCTCGCAACTGCAGGAGCGTCTGGGTCATCTGGCCAGTTAAGCCTCGGCGGATTCCGCCAGTTCCCATCGCGGTTTGTCCGGTTTCGTTGTTTGTAGCTCGAGCAGTATTGAACAGGAATCCAAGTCTGGCCCGTGTTGACTGCGGTTCCTCACCGCGACAGACCGGAACTCGGTACCGACTGGGCCGTGTTCAGATCCAACGGACGGACCATCACATAGTCATCCATGAAATATCCGCCGCCGATGTCATTCACCACCGAGGCTTCCTTGAGAAACCCATGTCGGTGGTAGCAGGCGATGGCTCGGAGATTCCCTTTGTTCACATGAAGTCGGACAGTCCGACACCCGACCTGAGTGGCCGCTTGGAAAGCATGTTCAAGAAGTCGGCCACCAAGGCCCTTTCCCTGAAACTGCGGCAACACGTACAGCTTGTGTAGGTGCAAGACCGCGGCGTGCGGGTCGGTCTGGGTGGCCATGTAGCCCACCGGGATTTGGTCCACGATGGGCCAATGGAATACGACCCCGGACGTCCAGTCACGCCGGAGGCGTTCCAGGCTATACATCCAGTCCAGCATGTACTCGATTTGTCCTGGCGACAGCAGCCCGGCATAAGAAGAGCGCCAGATGCGTTCGGACAGGTCGCGGACTTTCGGCAAATCTGCCTCATCCACGGGCTCAATCCAGACCTCGGCCGCCGGCGGATTCATCACGGAGCCCGAAGAAGCTCGATCCGGTTGGTGTTGGCGATTCCGAGTTCCAGCAACTCCGCATTGAAGAAGAGGTCGGTGCGCATAGGTTTTTCCCCTTCGATGGGATAGGCCTTGCGCGCGCTCACCACGTCGGACATCGAAATCACGTCCAAAGCAACCAGATCGGTTCCGAAGCGCAATTCATTGAGAGCGATCGTGTCATGCAACCGAGCCTTGTCATCGCCACGGACCTGGCCCACCAGCGCATCGGTGACGCCAAAGGCGACCTTAGGCATGAGGTCATCCAGCGCGCAGAGTTCCGGCACCGACTCCTCGGTCCGGCTGGAGTCGTTTTCAAACCGGTACATATTGTCCACGGAACCAAAGGCCAGCGACAGAAGATGGCCATAGATCCCCCCGGAGTGGTGAGTCAAAATGGGGGTTACAGGGATGATTCGGGTCACGTCCTGAGTGAGGAGTTTTGAGACATGGGAGCGGCGTCCAACGGCAAAACGGTCGCCCTTCCCAAACTCCAGATCGCCGTAGACGAGTTTCCCCTGCGCTGCCGCCTCGTAAAACTGATTTCCATCCCATCCCGCATCGGTTGTAGCCACACAGCGGACGCCCAATCGGCGAGCCAGTTCCTGGAAACCGGCCGTCTTGAGATCACGAGCCTGACGATCCCAAATCACAATCCGCTGAACAGGATGCCCGGACTGGATGAGTGACTCGACCAACGCCTCGACCACGGCAGGTCGGGTACCCGTCAGCGTTCCTGGGGCCGAAATTACTTTGAAACCCACCACATCGGTCGGTTTAACCCACACCTTCCAAGCGATGGCTGTATTGGTCTTCCCAGACAGCGCCAACAGCCCCCGGTCCACCAGCTTCCGAACCACTTCCGGATCTGGAATGAATGCGGAGGTTGCCCGAGGATCCGAAATCGCATGAATCCGGGCCTTGGCTGGGGTTTGAGTGGAAGCATTGGTCGCACTAGTGGTTGCGGCAACCGGCACCGCTGATACGCGGAACCCGGCCCCCAACCACACCAACACCCAGATGTAAATAATGTGACGCATCTGCGACGACGATGATGCCAACACTTCCGGCCTTAGGCAAAACAACGATATCATTCTGAATCCCTGACGAAAAGCAGCCTGTCCCCTGGAACCGTCCCCTGAAACCCCTCGACCCGTTGGAACTGTCCCCTCGTGAGGAATTGGCCTCTTGTGAGCATGACAGTGTTCCTTGGATGCGCCTTTAACCCGTTGGAGCCTGTCCCTTGTAAACAGCCTGTCCCTGCGGTGGTCCGTGCCTGCGGACATGGCGCTTCCGGAGAAATCGCCCTATCTCGGAAGTTTTTGGGTGAGGTGAGTTTGGGGAGGACTACTGGATGTGGCCCGAGGACCTACTCTGAGGTGGGGCAGCCTGTCCATGTCCCTTGCCGGGCCTGCTCGGGACTTTAACCCGTTGGAGGGGAAGGGAAAAGCAGCCTGTCCCTCATGAAGAGGGCCCTAGAACGCGGTGGAGCCTGTCCCTGGGACACACTCCAACCCGTGGAGCCTGTCCCTAGAGAGCAGCCTGTCCCTAGGGCGCATCTGGGGCGCGCTTCAACCTGTTATCGGTGGTGGGATGGAAGAAAAAAGGCCCCCGTCGTTCCGACGGAGGCCCAAATAAAAACCGGGGCGCCAGTCAGAGGATGACCGTACGCCCCGGGGAATAATCAGAATCAGTTCTGTAGGACTTAGTGGAGATCCTGAGGAGTTGAACAACG
>JAPLUH010000444.1 GCA_026397675.1 Verrucomicrobiota bacterium | reverse complement strand
GTGCTGCCTCAGAAACTGGATGGCCGCGCGGTGGTCGGCGTCGGTGACCTCCGCGAAATGGAGCAGCGGATTTTCCCAGAAGTCGGCGATGATCTTTTCGCGCACCGCCAGTGAACGGGCGAAGGTCGCATGGGTTTCCGCGAACACTAAGGGTGTGCTCACGAAGTGGGTCCGCTCTTGAAACAGTGCGGCCAGACACTCGCGCGCCCGGGCATGATGGATCTGGCGGGCATCTCGGAAGGCGATCCAGAACGACGAATCGAGGAAGACTCGGTGGCTGTGCATCAGTGTCTCGCCTCCGATTCGGCCAGCACCCATTTACCCCGTTTCTTTAGATATTTTTTGGCCGTTCCGTAGAGGTAGTGGTCGTGGTTGATGGCAGCATCCTCCGGTAATTCGAGACCGGCATCCGACGGCGTGGGCTCCAGCATGGGGTTGGCTGCCCACGCGGTGTCGGGCACCCGCATCTTGTCGTCAATGCAGCCACGGATCACTGCCGCCATCGTTTCACCCCGGCGCGCCGCCTCAGCCTCAATGAAACCGTGCTCGGTGCGCGTCAGATAAATTTGGGTGCGAACCATACCCACGGACTCGTTGAGGCCTCTGGACAGCGCGGGGAGATCGCGCAAGACATCCGGCGGTTTTGGCGCGCTCGAATACTTCAGCGGCTTCTTCATGAGCTACATATACATCGTGATACATAGACATCGCAATTACTTTTCAAAGCCCGGAATCGAACCACGTCGGCGAACTCATCCAGGTTGAGCAGCACTGAGCAGAGTTCGGTCCTCTGGGAGAGACACTGGTGATGGCCCGGAGGAGCAAATGCCGGCCCATCGACGAGCCTTTTCACTAAGGAAGAGAGTGGTGCTTCGATTGTGGTGGTGAATTTGAGGGCGCTGCGCACGCTGTTGGCTCTTGGTCTCCCCAGTTGCAGGCCATGGTTTTGATGAATCCCTTCGTTTCCCCTACAATTTCTTCCGTTGCCGTCATCGGCGGCGGACCGGCGGGTTTGCGTGCTGCGGAAGTCGCCGCCTCGGCAGGTTTGCAAGTCACCCTGTACGAAGCCAAAGCCTCCGTTGGCCGGAAGTTCCTGGTCGCTGGAAAGGGCGGTCTCAACATGACCCACGGAGAAGCTCTAGATCGCTTTTTGACGCGGTACTCCGGACCGGGTCAACCAACTGAGTTTTGGCCGAAAGTGCTCAGCGAGTTTGATCCTGGGGCACTGCGGAATTGGGCCGCCGGACTGGGCGTGGAAACCTTCCAGGCCACCACGGGTCGGGTTTATCCCGTCGAGATGAAGGCCGCACCGCTGTTGCGCCGCTGGGTGGCTCGCCTGCGCGGACTGGGTGTGACCTTTGAGGTGAATCACCGCCTCGTGTCCTTGAAGTCGTTGGCAGGGACCTCGGTTCAAAGGGGCGAACCCGAGACCGTCGAGGGATCGGATTCCAGTGCGAGGGGTTTCCAATTGGGTTTTGCCAATGGAGCGACGGCCACGGCCGATGCGCTCATCCTTGCTTTGGGTGGTGGGTCATGGCCCGAGACGGGATCCGACGGCGCTTGGGCCGGGTTGTTAGCGTCGCTCGGTCTCACGGTGCATCCGCTGGCTCCGGCCAACTGTGGTTGGGAATGCGATTGGCCTGCGAAGGTTCTGGCGCGTGTCGAAGGCAAGCCGTTGAAGAACATCCATGTTCGCGCTGGTGATGCGCTGGCCATCGGGGAGCTGCTTGTCACGCGCTATGGGCTCGAGGGCGGCGCGATTTACCAACTCGGGGCCGCACTGCGTGCCATGGCCGAACCCTCCATCGCCATCGACTTCAAGCCGACCTTCAGTGTCGAGCAGTTGGTTTCTAAGATGGAGTCGGCGCGACGTAATTTTCTTAACGAGGCCCTCCCTCGGTGGCGCATCGGTGACGCGGCGCACGCCCTCTTGTCGGACCGGCCCTGGAACGACGCCATTTCTCTGGCGCGCGCCGTGAAGCAGTGCGTCATCCCGCTCAAGAGGCCTCGTCCTTTGGCTGAAGCCATTTCTTCGGCGGGCGGAGTGAGTTGGTCGGAGATCGATGAGCGACTCATGGTCCGACGGTTTCCCGGCCTGTTCGTCGCGGGCGAGATGGTGGACTGGGAAGCGCCGACCGGCGGATACCTCATGCAGGGTTGTTTTGCGATGGGGTCCCATGCGGCTCGGTCCGTTGTGGATTGGCTAGGTCAACGCGGTTGAACCCTGCACCTCAGACTCTACTCCGGGAATCCACGGACGAAGGGTCTTTGGACTCCGGATTGAACACGGCGTTGGAATGGCAGAGCGGTCGGGGCCAATTCCTATCCGTTGTCATTCGGCACGTTCTGCTCATGCTTGGCGCCGCTCTCCATGCGAATCTCCGAATTACCGAGCGGTCTTCAGCGGGCCAAGGCCCTCTGCGGATTCATGTTGATCCTCACTTGGACTGGTCTGGCGGAGTCTCGGGTTAATCGGGATTTCGCCGCGCTGAAGGCCGACGCCCAGAAGTCTTTTCAAGACGGCGTCACTCCCTTCGTTAAGACCTACTGTATCGGCTGCCACGGCCAAGATCGGCAGAAGGGGGGGATTAATTTTCAGCCGGCGCTCAGCAATGCGGGCGATGCGACGATCGCTAAGCGGTGGAAGCAGGCCGCCGCCAATGTGAAGGCCCACGACATGCCGCCGGCCAATGCCAAAAAGCAGCCAACGGATTCGGAGCGGCAGGCATTTCTGAACGGAATCGCTCAGATCAAATTTCTGAGCCAGAAGGATCCCGGGCTGTTCGTGATTCGTCGCCTCACCAAGGTCGAGTATGGCAATACGCTGCACGATCTCTTCGGCGTGGATCCGACGATCGCCCGTGAGTTACCGGACGAGGTGATTGGGGAGGGGTACTTGAACACGTTGTCGCCCCTTCAATCGGAGCAGTACCTGAGCATCGCCAACGAGGTGCTGGATCGAATCCTGCCCCGGGGTGGAGCGACTCCGAGTTCCGCGCAACGGCGTTGGTTGGGGTCGGTGCCTCGAAGCGGTGCTGACCTGCGTGTCGCAGCAAGAACGGTGGCGGGGTCTCTGGCTCGGAAGGCTTATCGACGTCCTCCCGCCGAAGCAGAACTGGACGTGCTCTTGGGTGTGTTCGACCTAGGGCGCACGAACGGTCTGCCCTACTACGAGGCGCTGCGTCTGATGGCCAAGGCAGTGCTGGTATCACCACAGTTCCTTTTCATTACCCCCCAGGGTGAGGGGCAGCCCGTCGGTGGGATTGTCCGCTTGGATGATCATCAACTGGCCTCCCGATTGTCTTACTTGCTGTGGTCCACGATGCCTGATGCGGAATTGTCCGGATTGGCCGATCGCGGAAAACTCCATGATCCAGCAGTCCTCAGGTCTCAGGTGAAGCGTTTGCTCAAAGACCCACGATCTCGGGCGTTGTTTGACGGTTTTGGTGCGCAGTGGCTGGGACTGGCGAGTTTGGAAAGCAAGACGTTCGACGCCGCGAAGTTTCCGCAGATGAACGCCGAGATGCGCTGGGCGATGTACGAGGAGGCCCGTCTATTTTTCGACAGCATCGTGCGCGAAAACCGGAGTGTCGTGCGGTTTGTGGATTCGGATTACACGTTCCTTAATGGAACACTCGCTCCGATCTATGGGCTGGAAAACACCGTCACCGGGTCGCGGATGCGCCGGGTTAAGCTGACGGATCCCAATCGGGGCGGTGTCCTCGGAATGCCGGGTGTTCTGGCGACGACTTCGTTACCCAACCGCACCAGTCCGGTCAAACGTGGCGTGTGGGTGTTGGAACAGGTGCTGGGTGAGAAGGTGCCGCCGCCACCGCCGAATGTTCCGGCCTTGGAAAAGCAGGATCAAAAAACCGTCGCCCAACTGACCTTGCGGCAGCGGACCGAGCTTCACCGAACCGACGCCGTGTGTGCCAACTGCCACAAGATTCTGGATCCCATCGGCTTTGGTCTGGAGAACTTCGATGCCATTGGCCGTTGGCGCGATCGCGATGACACCGGCGGAGCCATTGAAGCGGCCGGGGAACTCCCCGGAGGGAAACGCTTCAGCGCGCCCAAAGATCTCAAAACACTCATCGCCGCTCGTTCGGATGACTTGGCTCGGAATTTGACAGAAAAGTTCCTGGCCTACGCCCTTTGCCGGCAGTTAGAGGGCTACGACGAGGTCGTTGTGGATCACTTGATGGAAACCCTCGCTAAAGACGGCTATCGCCTGCAGACACTCATCACGGAAATCGCCACTAGTTATCCGTTTACGCACCGACGGGTCCAAGACTCAATCGCTTCTACTCTCCATGAAAAGTAACCATCGGATGGATCGTCGCACGTGCCTGAAAGGGATCGGTGCATCGCTGGCTCTCCCATTTTTGGACACCATGGCTTGGGCCGAAACCGGCAAGAGCAAGACAGTCAAACCACCGGTCCGACTGGGGTTCATGTACATGCCCCATGGGGTCATCATGGAGCAGTTCTGGCCCAAGAGTCCGGAGAGTTTTCTAACCTCTCCACCGCCTGCCTTGGCGTCACTGCGGCCTGTGCTGAACCAGTGCCTCATGATGAAGGGGATTTCGGGGGTTCCAATCGCCCCGTTCAATGGGGCTCCCCATGCGCTCGAGTTGTCTACATGGCTGACCGCGGCGCTGCCCGATGCAAATCAGCGGGATGTGATTAAAATCGCAATTTCTGCTGACCAGATCGCTGCGAATTTTATCGGAGGCTTCACGGCGCTGCCGTCTCTGGAGTTGGCCACGATGCCCCAGACGCACAAGGAGAACCAAGACGGCCTCAACGAGGGGTACTATTCTCACTGCAGTTTTCGTTCGGCCACTCAGGCCGTCCCAGCCGAAATCAATCCGCGGAACGTTCTCAATCGGCTCTTTGGGAAGTCCAATAAAACCGGGAGCTCCGGCAAGGCCGATCCTTTGGATCGTCAGATGCTCGATCTCGTCCTTGGCGGTGCCAAAGACTTGCGCCGCAAGTTGCCTCGGGACGATCAGCACAAGCTCGACGAATACTTAGACAGCGTTCGCAGTGTGGAACGCCGGATCGCAGCCATCGAGTACCGCCAGAAGGAAGCCGCCTTGGAGGCAGCGGGTGTGAGTGTGAGCAAACGGTTGGCATCGGATTCGCCGCCCATCGACATCAAAATTCCCGAGGGCGAAAAGCGCAGCGAATACATGGAGGTGATGTGTGATCTGAACGTGCTGGCGTTCCAGACCGACACCACTCGCGTGAGCACTTACATAGGTTCCACTCCGAATGGGGTGTCCTACCCGGAACTTGGGTTCAACGACGAACACCATTCGCAGACGCACCACAACAACGAGGCCGATAAACTCGGCAAGGTGGCGGCGATCACCGCCTTCAATATCGCCCAGTTCGCCCGGATGGTGCAGAAGATGCATCAACTGAAGGAAGGGGACGGCACGCTGCTCGACAACTGCATCATGATGTGGGGCTCCGGGCTGGAAGACGGCAACGTGCACGCCCGGGAAAACCTGCCGTTCATCCTCGCTGGAAAGGGCGGGGGATCGCTTAACACGGGGCGCTTCCTAACAGGCGTCAAAGGCAATCAGGGGGATTTGCTAACCACGCTGCTGGCGTGTGCCGGTATCCCGCTGGATCGACCTGTTGGGATTGCGACAAAACAAATTCGAGAAATGACGACCTTTCTTTAAGGCTCATCCTGAGGAATGAGCCTTCGAAGCGATCGGCTGCCACGCACTGAAATGAACTTCAAAACCATCATTCTAGTCGGGATGACCTGGGTGTCACTCAGCCTCGCTGAGTCTAAGCCCGGGGACTCTGATTACCCGACCAAGAACGCCAATGCGCGTCATGTGGAAAAGGTAAAGGCCGTTAAGGCCGGCCACTACGATCTGGCACTCATCGGCGATTCCATCACGCACACCGTCGGAGACATGAATGATGGTAAATACGCTCCCAACCAAGCGGTGTGGCAGCGGCACTTTGAGCCGCGCCGAGCCATCAATCTTGGGATGAATGGGCAGCGTACTGAGGAGATTTTGTGGAACCTCCAGAATGGCCAACTGGAGTTCACACAGTCGCCCAAGGTGGCGATGCTCTTGATCGGGACGAATAATGCCGATGATCGTCATTTCGCCCGCACCCATTCACCGGAAGAGATTTTTGCGGGCACCCGGGCGATTGTTGATCTCATTCGCCAGCGGCATCCCAGTACCAAGATATTGGTGCTGCGAGTGTTTCCGCGGGGTGGCGATAGCGAGAAAGGTATCAGCCCTCCGACGTTTAATTCTTCCGCCAAGTGCATCGAAACATGCCGTCGTGCAGGGGAACTCACCGCCCGCCTGGCGGATGGAAAGCACGTGTTCTGGCTCGATGTAAATCATGTCTTCTTGCGCTCCAACGGCACGATTAACACCGAGTTCATGTGGGACTTGCTCCACCCCAGCCCCGCAGGAACCGAAGCCTGGGTTCAGGCCATTGAGCCCACTCTGGCTCAATTGATGGGCGATCAGCCGATATTGGATCCGCAGCATC
>JAPLUH010000041.1 GCA_026397675.1 Verrucomicrobiota bacterium | reverse complement strand
GACAGGCAAGGTGCTGTGGCAACTGCAAGGGCCCTCCACCATTGTCATCCCCACCCCGTTCGAGGCCGATGGGCTGCTGTATGTCGGTGCCGGGTACGTCGGCGACAACCTCAAGCTCAACAAGCCCGTCTACGCCATTCGACCCGGCGGAGTCGGCGATCTCACCCTGCCGGAAGGAGCCCGGGAAAGCGCCACCATCGCCTGGATGGAGCCCAATGCCGCCCCGTATAACCCGTCGCCCTTGGCCTACGACGGCCGATTCTACGTGCTGTGGGATTTCGGTTTCTTGAGCTGCCGCGATGCTCGAACCGGCCGGGAACTTTACGGCAAGCAGCGGATCAAGGTCGACGGAACCGCCGGCTTCACCGCCTCACCCTGGGCCTACCGCGGGCGGGTGTTCTGCCTCAGCGAGGATGGCGACACCTATGTGGTCAGCAGTAAGGACCCCTACCAGTTGGAGCGGGTCAATGCGCTGGGCGAATTGTGCATGGCCACTCCCGCCATCGCTGGGGACCGGCTCTTCATCCGCACCGCCTCGCGACTCTACTGCCTGCGCGAAACTCATTGACCGGATCCTCAAGATCCCTCTTGGCCCCCGGTGCCTCGCGGTTAGCCTCAGGCCATGCTACGTCTAGGGCGTTCTCTGTGGCTGGGAGTCTTCCTCCTCAGCGGAATCCTCCCAGGAATGGCCCATGACGGCGACCCAACCAAGGCTGGGCCCGACGACGCCAAGACGGTGGATCCGGGCCACTCCATGCACGGGCAGATCTTCAACGAAGGCCTGCGCCAACACGCTCGGCAAATGTCGGGCATGCCGGAGATCCACTTCGACATCACCACCACCAACGACGTCGCCCGAAAGTTTTTCCTGCAAGGCGTGGGCCAGTTGCACGGGTTCTGGTACTTGGAATCCGAGCGCTCCTTCCGCGAGTCCGCCTTCCGCGACACGAACTGCGCCATGGCCTACTGGGGCATGGCCATGGCCAACGCCAACAACGCCACCCACGCGGCCGGATTCATCAAGGAGGCCGACCGCCGCAAGGGAACCGTCCATCGCCGCGAGAAGCTCTGGATCGAATCCCTGGCCGAGTTCCACAAGGACCCGAAGCGCGACGAGAAGGAACGCCGCCGCGATTACACCCGCGCGCTCGAGAACATCATCTTCGAATTTCCCGACGACGTGGAGGCCAAGGCCTTCCTCGCGGTCCATGTGTGGGACAGCAGCTACAAGGGTTGGCCCATCGGGAGCGCTCAAGCCGTCGAATCCA
The DNA here is from genome assembly GCA_026397675.1 of Verrucomicrobiota bacterium. Classification (GTDB taxonomy): domain Bacteria; phylum Verrucomicrobiota; class Verrucomicrobiia; order Limisphaerales; family UBA9464; genus SXXZ01. The sequence goes on along the minus strand of JAPLUH010000041.1, from coordinate 1,286 downwards.
TTCTCAAGGAGGTCTTCGCGCAGCAACCCATGCACCCGGCGCACCATTACCGTATCCACCTCTGGGACGGTGAGAAGGATGAGTCGGCCATCCGGGCGGTTCCCTCGGCCTCGAAATCTGGTCAAAGCTCGCCGGGCGTGGCCCATCAGTGGCACATGGCTGGGCACACCTTCAACAAGCTCAAGCGCTACCCCGACATGGCGTGGCAGCAGGAGGCTTCGGTGCGCGTGGACAACAGCCAACTGATGGCCGACCGCCTGTTGCCCGACCACATCCACAACTACGCGCACAATAGCGAGTGGTTGGTGCAAACCTACAACTACATCGGACAGGTCAACCGGGCGGTGGATTTGTGCGTCAACTTGATCGAGATGCCCCGGCATCCGGGATTCAACACCCTCGACAAGCAGACCAACGGGATTGCCTACGACAAGCGGGGCACCGGGTCCCACGGGCGCCGACGCCTCATGGAGACACTGCTGCGCTGGGAACTGTGGGACGAAGCCCTGCGACTGAGTCAGACCCCCTATCTCGAACCGACCGTTTTAGCTGACGAACAAGGCCGACGGGCGCGCCTGCTCGGACTCGCCCATCTCGGCAAAGGAAACCGTGTGGGTGTCTCGGAGCAAATCGAATCCATCGAGGCGGCCATTCGAGGGCTGCGCGAAGAACGTCGGGCCCATGTAGATGCCGCCGAGGCCAAGGCCAAGACCGATAAAAAAGGCCGCGGCGAAATCGATGCGGCCATCGCGGATGCCGTGAAGCGCACCACAGAACCGATGGAGAACTTGGAGAACTTCATCGAAGAACTGCGTGTGGGTCTGGAAGTCCATGCCGGCGAAACCAACGACCTACCCAAGCGTTTGGAAGCCCTGAAAACCGTCTCCAAGGAACGTCTCGCCGCGATGTGGTTCCAAATCGGGAACACCAATCAGGCCCTGAAACTGGCCAAAGAGGCGGTGGATGCCGGGGCCAACCAAGTGCACCCGCTAGCCGTGCACACCGAGCTTCAGTGGAAGGCCGGCCAAACCAATGAAGCCCTGAAGTCCTTCGCGACCTTGCGCGGTCTCAGCGCCCGGATGGACACCCACCTCCCCATCGTGCGCCGTCTGGCCCCTGTGATTGCAGCCTCCAAGGCTTCGGACGCCGGCTCGGACTGGCGGCCAGCGGCCACCTTTCCAAGCGACTCCGGGGTGCGGCCCGCGCACGACTCGCTGGGATCCTTTCGTTGGAACCCGCAGCCGGCCCCGCCGCTCGAAGTCACCGGCTCGGACGGCAAACCCATC
>JAPLUH010000014.1 GCA_026397675.1 Verrucomicrobiota bacterium | reverse complement strand
GAACGTGATACGCTCTTCCTCCTGAAGCACCGCTTTGTCGATGGCCCGGGGACCGCCTTTTATTGCCCGGAATGTTCCGAGGTCAATGGCCTGCTCCACTACCATCCGGAACTGCGCCATTCGGTGGACGTGCGCTACGTGGATTTCCAGCGTCCGCGTCCGGAGGACAATGCCCGAGACGGCGAGGCCAATCAGTCGTGCCCGGTGCTGGTGCTGGCGGCGGGTTCACCGGGCGACGGACCCGAAGTGAAACGCGCCGAGGGCCAGGGTACTCGATTTGTCAGCGGATCCCGCGACATCGGTAACCACTGGGCCAACCGCTTCGGCACGTCGCGGCCGCACTGAATTCCGCGACGCTTGGATTGCTATGACGACGCACTCACACGGTGGCCATCGAGTTCTGGTGTCGCTCGTCCTGGCCTTCACTTGCTTCCGCCTCATGTCTCAGACACCGCTGAATCCACCGCCCCCTCCCACCGGCTCGATTCCCGCCGCCGAAGCTTGGCTTGCGGGCGCGGCGCTGGCACCGGAGTTCCGGGTGCCGGCCACACGCGAGGCGTGGAACACCCGTCGGGCCGAGATCCGAACCACGCTCGAGGGTCTGCTGGGGCACCTGCCGCCGCGGCCCACGCGGCCGGTGGTCACGACGCTGCTGAGCGAAGACCGTGGCGAGTACCGCTTCGAGAAGTTCACCTTCGAGAACGGAGCCGGCGCGACCGTGGCGGGATACGTGTTTCTTCCACCGCAGGCCCAGGTCCGGGGACCGTTGCCGGCGGTGCTCTACTGCCACTGGCATGGGGGCCAGTATGACATCGGTAAGGACGAGATGCTCCGCACCAACGCCGTGCCCGTGGCGGCCGGTCCGGCCTTGGCTCGGTTGGGTTATGTCGTCCTGGGCATCGATACCTATTGCTTTGGCGAGCGCAACGGTCAGGGCCCGGGCGGACTGGCCGAAAAAGGCTCCGCCGGCGAGATGACGGCGTCCAAATTCCAGCTGTGGGCCGGGCGCACTCTTTGGGGGATGATGTTGCGCGATGACCGGATGGCCCTCGATTATCTCGCTTCCCGGCCCGAAGTGGACCCGCAGCGCATCGGTGTCACCGGCATTAGCATGGGAGCCACGCGCACCTGGTGGCTCATGGCCCTCGACGAACGACTCCGGACCGGCGTGGCCGTGGCGTGCATGACGCGCTACACCGACCTCATTCGCGAAGGCGGCCTCAAGGCGCATGGCATTTATTACTTCGTTCCGGGCCTGCTGCGGCACTTCGACACGGAGGCCGTCATGGCCCTGGCCGCACCCCGACCCCTGCTGTTCATGACCGGTGGAAACGATTCGGGTTCCCCCGCGTCCGGCATCGCCCGGTTGGAGTCACCGATTCGCGAAGCCTACCGGCTCTACGGAGCCGAATCGGCGTTCGAAAGCCGCGTCTATCCCGACCTCGGCCACGTGTATACGCCCGAGATGTGGGACCGCACCCAAGCCTGGCTGGGCCGGCACCTCAGTCCGTGACCGGCGCGGGCGTCTGAGGACTGAAGAGTTGCAACGCCTCAACGCTCATCCGCGGGCGATTTGAGCTCCAGCGTTGGACTCGTTCATGACCCGTTGGATAAAAGAACTCCAAGTCTCGTCCGGGCTCCAGACCTCGCGCATGGGGAAGCCCGCCTCAGCCTCGGTGTGACCGAGCACCTGCCGGCGGTACAGGTGGATGAACGCCGACGCGCGCATGTTTTTGGCGCAATGCACCCACACCTTCTGACCCTGGAATGCCATCAGGATGGTTGCGAATTGGTGAAATTGCTCGGGCTTGGGGTCCTCCCAGAGCACCGGGATTTGGACGTAGGCGATACCCAGGCGTGCAACCCGGTCGGCCTCATCGGCCAGAGCCCCCGGTGAGGTGGGCAAGGCCAGGTTGATGACGGCCTCGATGCCCACGGCGGGCAGCTGGTCGATGTCCCGCTCCGAGAGCTGGCCCGACGACCACAGCCAATCGAAGACCGGATGGGTGTTTTCTGCGTCCATAAACAAACTTAAGTTCCAAGCTGCCTTCCGATGATCGAAGCCGGACCGCTCGGAGATTGTTCCCTACCTGGAAGCCCCTCGGCCGATATCCCGGAGTCCTGCTACTAGGTCATCGCCTCAAACGGAGCGGTTGAATTCGCTCAAGGCGGCGGCGAGTTGGGCGGAGGACATAGATTTGCGCAGGGCGGCCATCTCGGCGTTGGCCCGGACATCGCAGCGCTCGTTGAGCGGGTGTCCGGCGTGGCCCTTGAGCCAGCGCCATTCAATTTGGTGACGGCTCACCAAGCCGTCGAGCCGTTGCCAAAGATCGACGTTCTTCACGGGCTCCTTAGTGGAGGTCTTCCATCCGTTGCGCTTCCATCCGTGGATCCAGGACAGAATCCCCTGACGCAAGTATTGGGAGTCGGTGAAGAAGACGATTTCGCAGGCCTGATTGAGCACGCTGAGGGCTTGAATGGCCGCCTGGAGTTCCATCCGGTTGTTGGTGGTTGCCGCCACGGCGCCGCCGATCTCTAACTCCTGCCGACCATACTGCAACACCGCCGCCCAGGCCCCGGGCCCGGGATTTCCCTGACATCCGCCGTCGGTATGGATGGTGACACGCTTCAACGGGCGACAGTCTGGGAGCGGAGAGGCCAAAGGGGAAGCCGGCACCGCAGCCCGGTCATAACCTGACCCGATCCCGACACGGCCCGATCCCGATCTTGCCCATTGAGAGGCACTGCCGCCTAATGGCCCACAACGTTCCATGATCCCGCTCCAAGCGCCGTTCACCGCCGACAAGATCCAGGCCCTCAAGGTCGGGGATGAGGTCCTGATTTCTGGGGTCCTCTTCACGGGTCGCGATGCCATTCACAAATACCTGCACGAAGGCGGGGAGCTACCGCCCGAGGTGAACCTCCGCGACGGGATTATTTACCACTGCGGACCCGTGGTGCTGAAGGATTCGGATGGTTCCTGGAAGGTCACCGCCGCCGGGCCGACGACGTCGATTCGCGAAGAGCCTTATCAGGCCGACATCATCCGCGATCACGGATTGCGCGGCGTCATTGGTAAGGGCGGTATGGGTGAGAAGACGCTGGCCGCTTGCCAAGAGCATGGATGTGTTTATTTGCACGCCATCGGTGGCGCGGCTCAGGTGCTGGCCGAATGCGTGGTGCGTGTGCGCAACGTGTATTTGCTGGAGAAGTTTGGCTCACCCGAGGCCATCTGGGAGCTGGAGGTGCGCGATTTCCCCGCCGTGGTAACGATGGATTCCCATGGTCGTTCGCTCCACCGCGAGGTGTACGCCGCCAGCGCGGCCGCTCTTCAGGAACGGGTTTAAACCCGCATGGACTTGGCTGAATTGGGTTGGGATGCGGTTTGGGAAGGCGACTTCACCGCACATCGCCAGAGCGGACTCGAGCCTGCGCGGGTCGTTCATGAAGACAAGCTTTCCTACAGCGTGGTCGGGGCCTCCGGTGACCGTCCTGCGATTATTACTGGCCGCTTGAGGCACCTTTGCCCGCGGGATCAAGACTTGCCCAAGGTCGGCGATTGGGTGGCGGTTCGTCCGGTTCCCGGTGAATCCAAAGGGGTCATCGAGGCCATTCTGCCGCGGCGTTCGCAAATCGCCCGCAAGATCAACGGCCGGGGTACCGAGGCGCAAATCGTGGTGACCAACATCGACGTGGCCTTTGTCGTGCAGGCGATGGACTCCACCTTCAACGCCCGGCGTCTGGAGCGCTTCTTGGTCATGGTGCTCGAAGGCGGTGTGCGGCCGGTGCTTGTTCTCAACAAGTTGGATTTGTGCAAGGCCCCGCGTCGGATGATTTCGGAGGCCGAAGCCGTCTCGGGCGGTGCGCTCGTTCTGCCGGTGTGCGCTAAGACAGCCAAGGGCACCGGGCGCTTACGGGAGATCCTCGGGCCTGGATTGACGGCGGTCTTCATCGGCACCTCGGGCGTGGGCAAGTCGAGCCTGATCAACCGACTCGTAGGAGGCACGTTGCAGCCGACTCTGGAGGTGCGGGATTCCGATTCCAAGGGACGGCATGCGACGACGTGGCGCGAGATCATCCCGGTGCCCCAGGGCGGGTTGGTCATCGACACGCCGGGCATGCGTGAGTTCCACCTGTGGTCGGCGGACCTTGGCCTGGACACGGCGTTCCCGGACATCACCGAACTGGCCAAGGGTTGCCGGTTCCGCGACTGCACCCATGGCGCGGAGCCCGGATGCGCCGTCCGTTCGGCGCTCGAGACCGGAGCCCTCGTGACAGGCCGCTATGAGAGCTTCCGTAAGCTCCAGGCCGAGTTGGTCGAGGTCGATCGCGGTCGTGTCGAGCAGGAGCGCCGTGTCCGATCGTCGCGGCCCAAGCCCTCCCTGCGTCATGGCTTCCCTCTCGACGAAGGCGAGGGCGAGGAGTAACCCCCCCAGAGCCCTTGCTCCCCCCGCTCGCGGACCTGAATCCCCGGCGTTGAGGAATCTCCGTTCCAGACCACCTTGAACGTGATGTTGGATTCCGAAGCCACCTTTCCCGCCACGCGTGCGGCCGCTCTGGCCCGGTGGCAGGCATTCCTGCCCCAAGCAACGCGTTACGGAGCGTTGCGCAACCAAGTCGTTCCCGGACATCCCCACGTGACGCGGTTGTCTCCGGCCCTGCGGGCTCGATTGGTGACCACCGAAGCGTTGGTGGGCTCGCTGCTCGAGACCTGCCGCTTCGAGGCTGTGGAGAAACTGGTGCAGGAGCTGGTGTGGCGCGATTATTGGAAGGGTTGGCTCGAGTTGCGACCCGGCGTTTGGTCGGACTACCGCGACGAGGTGGATCGCCTCCGCCGACAGGCCAATCCGGCGCTGCTCCGACGGGCCGAGGCGGTTATGGCGGGCCAGGGCGGCATCGCGGTGCTCGATGGATTCACCCGCGAACTCATCGAGACCGGGTACTTGCACAACCACGCCCGCATGTGGTGGGCCGGGTATTGGATCCATGTCGAGCGCCTGCCCTGGGCCCTGGGGGCCGACTTCTTCTACCGGCACCTCCTCG
>JAPLUH010000435.1 GCA_026397675.1 Verrucomicrobiota bacterium | reverse complement strand
GATGACGGTGGGGTGGATCGCCGAGCGTCTGGCGATGGGCACGCGCGGTTATCTGAACCATCTCATGTATCGCCGGAGGAAGCTGGGCGGGGAGTAGACAATATCAAGAACTGACCCCTTTGTAGGTGGCTTTGGCTGCGCGCTTGCGAGCGGAGACGACGATGACGGTGGGGTGGATCGCCGAGCGACTGGCGATGGGCACGCGCGGTTATCTGAACCATCTTTTGTATCGCCGGAGGAAGCAGGGCGGGAAGTAGACAATATCAAGAACTGACCCCTTTGCCGCGCGGTTATCTGAACCATCTTTTGTATCGGCGGAGGAAGCTGGGCGAGTAGTAGACAATATCAAGAACTGACCCCTTTGCTGTGTCCACAGTGGGATTGCCCGCAGGAATTTGCTCGAGCGACGGACACGAGGGAATCACCCTAAGCGATGATTTGTCGGAGCACTTCGCCGCCGATGTCGGTGAGTCGGCGAACGCGGCCGGCGTATTGGTAGGTCAGGTTCGCGTCGTCCAGGCCGAGGAGGCTGAGGAGAGTCGCATGCACGTCGCGGATGGGGATGGGTTCGTCCGCGGCGCAGAGGCTGAAGTCGTCGGTCCCGCCGGCCGTGGCGCCACCTTTCACGTCGCCGCCCGCCATCCACATGCAGAGCACGTGGCCGTTGTGGTCGCGTCCGACTTTGTCGCCGACGCTCCCATTGACGAACGAGGTGCGGCCCATCTCTGAGGCCCAGACAACAAGGGTTTCGTCGAGCAACCCCCGCCGCTTCAGATCCGCCAGCAACCCGGCCACGGGCAAGTCCACCTCGCGACTGTGCTTGATCATGCCGTCTTTCACATTGCCGTGGTCGTCCCAACTGTCTTTGCCGATTTGCACACCGTGCAACAGGAGCGTGTGGCGCACGCCCCGCTCGACGAGACGCCTGGCCAAAAGGCACTGGCGCCCGAAGCCGGCCGTCCTCGGATTATCGAGACCGTAGAGGGCCTTGGTCTCGTCCGTTTCTCCGGCGAGATCGACGAGTTCCGGCGCGGCGGTCTGCATGCGGAAGGCCAGTTCGTAGGCGCTGATGCGGGCCTCGAGTTCACCGTCCCGGGGACCGTTTCCGAGATGCCGGCGGTTGAGCCAGGCGAGTGCGTCAAAATCCTGTCGTTGCTGCGCGGCGCTCACGCCCTCGGGCCGGGCCAGATCCACGATCGGCGTGCCGGTGGGACGCAGGAAGGTGCCCTGGTAGGCTGCGGGTAAATAGCCGTTGCTCCAGACCGCCGCGCCGTTCGTGGGCGCACCGCGGGGATCCTGGATAACGACGTAGCCCGGCAGGTTCTGGTTGGCGCTGCCAAGCCCGTATTGCACCCATGAGCCGACTGACGGGCTGCCCGGAAACTGGCTGCCGGTGGCGACGTGGAGCGTGGCGGGGCCGTGATTCTGGTTGTCCACCTGAATTCCGTGGATGAACGCGAGATCGTCCACGTGCCGGGCAAGGTTTGGGAACAATTCGGAGACGTAACGACGCGACAGCCCATGCTGCTGAAATTTGAACGGGCTCCCCACGCACTGATGAGGAAACGTCAGACGCCCTTGCAGCTCGCCGGAGGCGATCTTGGGAATGTGCGGAATCGGTTTGCCATGGAACTCGTTCAACTTCGGCTTGTACTCGAACGAATCTACCTGGCTGACGCCACCGCACATGAAGAGCATGATGCAATTCTTCGCCTTGCGCGGAAGCGGCGGCGCCTTGAAGGCCAACGGATCGACGATGGCGGCAGCGCCTCTGGCCTCGTGCGCCATGAGGCCCGTGAGAGCCAGCGCGCCGAAGCCATGGAACATCTGCCCGAGAAACTCCCGGCGGCTAGAACCGTATGCCTGAGACCACCGAGCGTCTTGGATTGGATCATTCGACATAGACAAATTCATTGGCATTGAGCAGCACGCGGCAAACCGGAGCCAGGGCATCGCCGCCTTCCACGCTCGATTTCATTAGCGCGCGCATGCGTTCGGACTCGTCGGGCGCCGGCACGCGACCGAGCGCGATCCTGAACGCCAGTTGGATTTGGGTCGCTGCCGAGTCCCCCGCCTCCTTGCGGACGCGCGCGGCGAAGTGGGTGGCCTCTTCGTTGGCGAATCGCCCGTTGTACATGGCCAGCGCCTGCAAGGGCGTCACCGAGGCCTGCCGGCGGTCGCGCGTGCCATCGCACACCACCGAGTCGAAGGTTTGCATCAACGGCATGGTCATCGAGCGTTGCTGATAAATATAGATGCTGCGCTTCCGGCCCTCGGCACCGTCCTGCGTGGCCCACTTGCTGTTGTCGTATTTGACCTCCTCAGCCAACCCATCGGGCAACGGTGGGAAGATCGGAAGCCCGAACTGTTCCGGGTTCAATCGTCCGCTGACCACGAGCACGGAATCCCGCACCGCCTCGGCTTCGAGGCGCCGCGAACGGAAATGCCAGAGCAGCGTGTTCTCCGGATCGGCTGCCTCTGCCTTAAGATCGTGATGCCGGGAGGACTGGCGATAGGTGGCGGAGTTGAGGATCAGCCGGTGCATGGCCTTCACGCTCCAATTGGAATCGATGAATCGCCGCGCCATCCAATCGATCAACTCCGGATGCGAGGCGCCGCCGCTGAGTTTGCCGAAATCGCTCGGCGTGGCCACGAGACCGCGCCCGAAGTGCCAGTCCCAAAGCCGATTGACCATCACCCGCGCCGTCATCGGGTTGTTGGTGCTCGCAATCCACTGGGCGAGCGCCAGGCGGCGACTGCGGGTCGGCCAGCGTTTGAAGGGATCCAGGCGGATCGGCGCTGGATCCTGATGACCGGCGATGACGCTGGGGAATCCGGGCTCGACGACTTCGCCGGGCTTGTCCCATTCGCCACGAATGAGCACCCGTGTCTCCGGCACACCGGGCTCGAACGGCGGGCCGTAGGAGTGGCGGAGCGACATGGCGACGGGCTGCAGGCGCTTGAGGTCCTGCTCGAGCAGGCGAACCCGCGTCTTGGCTTTGTCCCGCTGAGCGCGTTGCTCCGCGGTCAGGAGAATCTTCGCGGCTGACTTCTTGCCGGCGTCCTCGACCTTTTCCAACGCGGCTACGAGCGAGCGGGCCTCACCCAGATCCACATTGCGTTGCTCGGCGAGCTGTGTTGCCCATTCCTTTTCCCCTTTGCGATAGAACGCCGCCGGGAGCGGTCCCCCGATCTGATAAATGTCCCCGGGTAGCGGGCGTTCAAGTTGAACCGTCGAGAAGAAGGCCTTCAAACGATAGAAGTCGCTCGTCGGGATGCGGTCGTACTTGTGATGGTGACATTGCGCGCAACCGACGGTGAGACCGAGGAAGACGGAACTGACGGTGGAAGTCATTTCGCTCAGCAATTCATGGCGGGAGGCGTCACCTCGGGGTTCGGTGAATGGGGCCAGGCGCAGAAAGGTGAGCGCGACGGTGGGTTCGGGCTTCGAACCCGGAAGGTCGCCCGCGCCCATGATCTCCTCGGTTTCATCGCCCGCGATCTGTTCGATGACGAATTGGTCGTAGGGCTTGTCCTGGTTGAATGCGTCTATGACATAATCCCGATAGCGCCAGGCGTGCGGCAGATCCGGATCCCCCTCGTAGCCTGCGGTGTCGGCATAGCGTGCGAGGTCGAGCCAGAAACGGGACCAACGTTCGCCGTAACGCGAATCCGCCAGCAGCTTATCGACGAGCTTCTCATGGGCCCTGGGATCGGAGTCGTTCACGAACGCGTCCGTTTCCGCTGGCGACGGAGGAAGGCCGATCAAATCGAAGTACAGCCTTCGGACAAGAGTGCGCGCCGAGGCTGCAGGCGCGGGCGAGAGACCTTTCTGTTCCAGCGCGGCCCGGATGAAGCGGTCAATTCCATTGGTCACCCAGCCCGCGTGCCGAACCTGCGGCGGGGTGATCTCGGTCAACAGGGTGAAGGGCCAGGCAGCGACGGATTTCGTGGACGACGAATCCGCACGCAGCAGCGTCGCCAGAAGACTGGCCACAAAAAAGCAAACGAGGATCGCCACAGCCGAAGTGCGACCCCGCGGGAAAGTTTTCTGCCCCCGGTTCATCGTGGGGCATTCTCGGCTTTAGACGTTAAATGCCAAGCTCAGCCGCGGCCATGGAGGGCGCAACGGACTACGATCTAAACGAGCCCAGTCGGAATCAGTATCGTTTTTTTTGCTGCTCCGCGCTCAGGTGTCAGCACCGTTGCTGAACCCGGGGGGTCTTGCATGAGTAGCCCCCCGTCACCGGGCACATTGACAGCGTATCCTCGAGAAATATAAGGTACGAAATTAGCCCGCCAAAAACCCATTCTCCTCTTAAATGGTGGCGATTTGCCATCAGCCTGATTCTTACAATCGGCTGTCAACTGCTGGGCGCAGATCGACTGGGCGAGCGTGTCGTGGCTGGCGAGCGTGATGAGAATGGCCGCAAACGCGTTCAGGAACTGTTGGGTTCAAACTGCGTCACATGCCACGGAGCCAATGATCCGAAAGCGGGCCTGCGACTGGATCGACTTCAGGTGGATTTGCAGAAGAATCCCGACGCCGCCAAACAGTGGCAACTCGTCCTGAGCGCGATTGGCGATAACGAGATGCCGCCTGCGAAGGAAAAACAACTCACCGCTGACGACCGGGCTTATCTCGTAAAATGGATCGAAGCGGAGCTTGAGCGTTTCGTTGAATCGTCGAGTGCTGATAGACCCGCTCTCCGGCGGAAGCTGACGAGAATCGAGTATCAAAATACGATGCGCGACCTGCTTCAAATCGAAATGGACTTCGCCCGCGATCTGCCTGCTGACCCCATTTCTTCAGACGGATTCTCCAATGACAGTCGACTGCTGGAACTAACACCGGTGCATCTTGAGGCCTATCTGAAATGCGCACGAAGCGCCTTGCAACGAGTCATCGTTTCCCACCCGCGGCCAGAACAGTTTCATCACCGTTTTGATCTCCCCAACGTTTCCAATTGGCTCGGCGAGGCACACATCGCGAGTGAACTTGGGAGGCAGCAACAGTTTTTAGCGAAGATAGAGAAGGACTATCCGGAGCAGGGTGAGTTTTTGGTTCGCGTGGCTGTGGAGGCCAAACTCCAGCCCAACTGCGGTTTCCCGCTTTTGGAAGTCTCCGTTGGCTATCAACCCGACACAGAAATTCTGTTTCGCGAGTTCCCGGTGACAGAAGTCAATGCACCGGGCGGTCACGTTTTTGAGTTCAAGGGACGGATCGAAGACTTTCCGCTTCCCGTTCGCGGCCAAGGAAAAATCCCGGGCTTGGTGGTGCGAGTGCGAAACGTCTATGACGATGGTTCGAAATTGCCGAAGGGAGCCAAAGGCAAAGATGAGAAATTTGCTTATCCGGCCGAGCCGCACCTGCCTGTGCTGCAGGTGCAATCAGTCGAGTTTCATGGTCCGATTTTCGATACTTGGCCGCCGGCGCATCATGCCAACCTCGTCACGAAAAATGCGTCCGATCAACAAGTCCGGCGACCCGACGTGCGACGAATTCTCTCGGGGTTTGCCAGGCGGGCTTTTCGAAGGCCGGTATCGGACAAAGAGGTGGATTCGTTGCTGAAATTCCATGACAAGATCAAGGCCGGCTTTCCCAGGATTGAAGACGCGATACGCGAGACGCTGGCATTTGTTTTGATTCAGCCGGATTTTCTATTTTTTCCAGGCGCTCAGCAGCAGCAATCGCATCAAACGAAATCGCGTCCGACTGGCGATTGGGAGCTGGCTTCGAAGTTGTCCTATTTCCTGTGGAGTTCGATGCCTGACGAACGACTGTTTGATCTGGCGGAGGCCGGTTTGCTTAAGCAGCCGAAAATACTTCGCTCGGAAGTCGAACGGATGCTGATCAGTCCTAAGTCATCGGTATTTTTAGAGCAGTTTCCCGATCGTTGGTTGTCTCTGGACCTCATTGAGAACATCGAGATTAGTCGAGATTACCACCCAAATTTCAACGCACGGCTAAAGACGGACATGATCGGCGAGAGTCGGGCCTTTTTTGCGGAGATGGTTCGATCAAACCGCAGAATTCAGGATTTTTTGTTGGCGGATTTCACCATGTTGAACGAGCCCTTGGCGCGGCATTATGGGGTACCAGGAGTACTTGGTATGAAGTTTCGCCACGTACGGATTCCCGCGGACCAGCACCGTGGTGGATTGCTTGGACAGGCAGGCTTCCTGTTGGCGGGCTCGACGGGCGCAGACTCGCATCCGGTTCGACGCGCGGTTTGGATTCGCGATCGCCTCCTAGACGACCCGCCTCCGCCCCCGCCGGCCAACGTGCCGAGCTTGGATTCCATCGATCCGAAATTTCATCAGCTTTCGATGCGTGAAAAATTGCAGGCTCATCGCCGCGATCCCTCTTGTGCCAGTTGCCATCGCGATTTGGATCCATGGGGCATCGCCCTAGAAAACTACGATGCCGTGGGCTTATGGCGCACCGAAGTCCGGACCAAAAAGGGCGACAAGATGGTGACGTCACCGGTTGTGTCTAAAGACTCATTTTCCAACGGCTCAGAGCTGGATGGCCCCGATAAACTCAAGGAACGTCTGGCCTGTGAGTATGGCGATCAGTTCGCGCGATCCTTGATGCGGCGGCTGTTGACCTATGCCCTGGGAAGGTCGCTCGATTTGCGCGATCAAAAGCCAGTCAAAGCACTGGATGAAAAGTTTGCTGCTGCCGGATACCGGATGCGCGACATGGTCCAGCTTGTTGTGTCTAGTGAACTGTTTAACAAACCCGCAAATGAAGAAAAAATCTTGGCACCTTGACCGCCGCTCATTCTTGCGGGGCACCGGCCTGTTTGGCGCTGGAGTTTCACTGGGACTTCCCTGGCTGGAATGTATGGGCAGTGAGAAATCCACGGCGAAGGGCGTCGCTAAACGATTTTGCACCATGTATTTCGGCTTTGGGGTCAGCCTTCCCAACCCGAAAGGTGGTGATGCCAAGTGGCGTTGGTTTCCGGAGTCTGAAGGTGCCAACTATCAACTATCCCATACGCTGGAGCCCATTCAGCCGCTTCGCGATAAGCTGACGGTGATCGGCGGACTCTCTCATCCCATGGGGCGCAAGATGGGGGCTCATGACACCGCCGATACGTTTCTCACCGGTGCGTATTTGAACAATAAGTTCCTGCGAAACACGGTTTCTGCAGATCAAATTGCCGCGATGTCGTTGCGCGACAAGACTCGCTTCCCCTCGCTGGTAATTTCCACCGATGGTGGCGTTGGAGAACCGACGCGATCCAGCACGCTTTCCTACGATGCCATGGGTCGTCCGATTCCTGCTCTGAACCAACCACTACAGATCTTCAATCGCTTCTTTGGTGCTGGCGACGAAGATTTGAAAGTTGAGCATCGATTGCTGCAGAGCAAAGCCAGCATGTTTGATCGAATCTTGGCTGATGCCAAATCGATGCGGCTGAGACTGGGGAATCAGGATCAACAAAAGCTGGACGAGTATTTGTCTTCAGTGCGCCAGATTGAACAGGGTGTCGAACGAGCGCAGAAGTGGATGGAGATTCCAAGACCCAAGTTGCGAGACGAGGAACGGGACATGTTGCACTTGGATGCCGATGACAAAGCGCCGCTGGTCTATATCCGGACGATGTACGACTTGGTTTATCTGGCGTTTCGAACGGATTCTACGCGAGTGGCGACCTACCAAATCACGAACATGGCCGATGGATCGTCCAAGGCAGGCAAGTTTCCGCAGCTAGAGGGTTTTAAAAGCTCACTGCATTCGCTGGCGCACGATTATGACAAGCCAGGTGGCTCCGAAGCGCTGGGACGATGGGACAGATTGATGGTTGAACAGTTTGCGTATTTTATCTCGCGGCTGGCCAAGGCCCCCGACCAAGGTGGCTCGGTATTGGACAATTCAGTTATTTTATACGGCAGTAGCAATAGCAATACCCACAATAACAGCAATTACCCATTGTTGCTTGCTGGCGGTGCGAACTTGGGGTTGAAGCACGGGCGCTATATGCGTTTAGTTGAATCGGTACCGTTGTCGAATTTACTGCTGACGATGCTGAATTGCGTTGATGTCGAAACGGAACGGTTTGCCGATAGTACGGGTCTGCTTGCTGACGTGACACGAGCCTAGCGGGTAAACTCTTTTAACTAATAGGAACTAACAATAAACCGCCTTTTACCTGCCACCCATCATTGGCTATGCTAGCGGCGACGTAACCGAAACAATCCACCATGAAGAACCGAGACATCCGTTGGATTCAGCGTCTGGAAAATTATTCTAAAGCGCTGCAACAGTTGACCCGCTTCATCGAGCGGGGTGCGCTCAACGAATTTGAGGAACAAGGTTTGATTCAGAGCTTTGAATACACTTACGAACTGGCTTGGAACACGCTTAAGGATTTGTTCGAGGATCAGGGCGAAACCAACCTCACTGGCAGCCGGGATGTTTTCCGGTTGACGTTCCGGCGCGGGTTGGTAGAGAACGGTGAGACGTGGATGGATATGATCAGAAGTCGGGGACTGACGGTTCACACTTACAACGCGAAAATCGCTGAAAGCATCGCCAACACCATTCGCCAATCCTATTATCCAGAGTTTGTAAAGTTGGAGGCGCAGTTGAAAAAGTTAAGCAAAGAAGCGATATGAGCGCCGCCCGCTTTGGCCTGACCGAGCCGACGATTGAAAAGATTGGCGGTGTGCTGGCTCAGCATCCTCAGGTGGAGCAGGCGGTATTATACGGCTCGCGGGCCAAGGGCAATTATAAGAACGGTTCGGACATTGATCTGACGTTAATGGGCGAGGAATTGTGCCATGATGATTTGCTGAAATTAATGGGCGAACTGGATGACTTGTTGTTGCCTTACATGATTGACCTTTCAATTTTCCACCAGTTGACGCATCAGGATTTGATCGATTACATCCGGCGGGTGGGCGTGGTGTTTTACGAAAAGAGATCCAACGCCTCGCACGCCTCTACGAGACAACCAAGCCCGATCTAGGCCGCGTGAGTTTTTGGCCCCTGTCTGTGGCTAGGCTTTGAGCTCACCGAACTGCACTGAGGATGGGGCGGAAGCCCAGATCGTTGAACCGAAAGCCTGGGATGAACCTGTCCCGATCGGCCGAGCGAATGAACCCGGTGCCGCTCCTGCCTGAGAGTCACAGTATGCTGGGCCTCGTCAGTGTCGCGGCCATCTTCGCTCACTGGACTCCCCATCACGAAGGTCCCGGGCACGCTCCTCAATGGTCCGCGAACTGCGGATAAATCGACAAGGGGCTTTGAATCTAGAGCCTTCCTCGTTCCATGGACTGTCGTTCCATGGGATGCGGTCGACCTGGAAACAAGGGCAACGGCTTCCAAACACCCGAGCCCTTCGCCCCGGATATGCGGTCGGCTTGCCCAAAGATGGCCTTGACAGCACGCCAGAAAGGCAAGCCCAATGTTGTAACAATACCAGTCAGGAAACCCAACTCCCCTGATCGCGGAGCATCAAAAGAACAAATTACTATCAAATGAACTTTTTAGCGGAGCTCCAAACACCGGCCTTTTGGGAGAGTTTAATGTTGATCATCTGGATCAACATCATCTTGTCGGGAGACAACGCAGTGGTGATCGCTTTGGCGTCCCGTTCTCTGCCGCCCGATCAGCAGAAGAAGGCGGTGCGGTGGGGCGCCGGAGGGGCTGTGATTCTCCGCATCCTCCTGACGGCGGTCGCCTTCAAGATGCTTCACTGGCCTTATCTCAAGATCATCGGTGGACTCCTTCTTCTATGGATCGCGATCGGCTTGCTTATCCCGAATAAAGAAGAGGAACACGTGGACAGTCCCAACAACCTTCTCAAGGCGATCAAGGCTGTGCTCATCGCGGATCTGGTGATGAGTCTGGACAACGTGCTGGCCGTCGCCGGTGTGGCCAAGGACAGCGTTGCATTGCTCGTCATCGGTCTGGCCGTCAGCATTCCGTTGGTGGTTTTCGGGGCGACAATGTTGATGAAGTTGATGCAGCGATTCCCTGTCATCATCACCGCGGGCGCAGGTGTTTTGGGATGGGTTGCGGGAGAAATGCTGGTCACCGACCCCAGTTCGAAGATTTGGATCGAGAAAAACCTTACGTGGATGCACATAAATACCCCGATCGGGGGTATCAGTTGGTCACAAATCGTCGGTGCTGCTTTGGTGATCGTGGTCGGCAAGGCATTGGCGGCTCGCAAATCGAAGGGACAGTCTGAGGAACCCCATTCGGCTTAACCACCCGACGCCCCGTCGCCGCCTGCCGCTTCTTAATGAGGGTGAATAGGATTTTATTTCCTTCTCCCTGTTTTCAGGAGTCAGCAATGCAATATTGCTGACTTCATTCCCGACGGTCGGGCTCTAGGACAAGGGCCGGCTGCAACCCGGCCAAGCACTCACTGGCTCTCCGCACTCACTGGGTCTGAGGGGATTGCCAACGCGCTCCGAATCGGCCTTCAACCCGAAGCGATCGATGGATTGTCTACTGCCGTTGAATGATCTGCAGTCTCAGACGATGGAGTGATGCCACACCGGTCCGCGCGCCGAAGGAGGCGCAGTAATGAGCGCGATCGACAAGCCGATCAAAAGACTCTGGATGTTCATAGATGCGACTTCGCATCCGAAGTCGCCGGGTCAGTCTACGATTCTCGGACGCTGGCGAGGACGGCCCGCCACTCCTCGGCGTGGGGGATGTTCTCGTAGCCCTTCATTTCAGGGGTGCCTCGAGTGAAATGGACTGCTTTCGGGTCTAGCCCAGGATCTGAATGCCCCTCCAACCAGTTCCAGGTCGGTGGAAGATCCCCGATCAATGAGTCCTCCAACCACTCGAACGCGTGAAGGTTTCGTCCGGGCCGAGTGTTGATCCAGCTCTGAAGGGGCGCATGGGCCGGATGCCGGCAATTCCAAAGCACGAGGCTCGACCAATTCTTGCGCCGGTAGTTGAGTTGTAATTGCCCATCCATCTTGATGCCTTCGGGCGGAGCATACTGATGCTGCACGACTTGCACCGCATACCGCGGATCCGCTAAAGCCAACAGTTCCTGGATGTCTGCCCGCCATAGGAAATCGCTGTCGCAGAACACCGCCCAGGGCGTGGTACTCAAAAGTGGCGTCAAAAAGCGGGTGATGGCGAACTCGGTCGACATGGGCGCTTCGGAAATCACATCCCACAAGCGTCCCTCCCTCCGCTCATGGCGCCGCGTGTAGAGGCCCAACCCTCGCAGGTGCGGTTCCAATAGCGGCACTAGTTGTGGCACCTTCTGGCAATGGTTGCGAATCGACCTGACACACACTTCGTATGCGGCCGCCTCCCTGGAATCGAACCCGATGAAGATCTCACAGTTCATAAATACAAAGTCTGAGACGGCCGGAATTGAAGGGATGGGCGCATTCAATCCAATCGGATGACTCGAAGAAGCGAAGCCGCTTCCTCGGAAACCTTCTTAACCGAAATTCGGCCCATTGCTTCCGTACAATGGGGGCAACGCGTGCGCCTCCCGCAGGGCGTTCCGCCTGAGAATAAATTCACATGATGCGCATACCCCGTCTGCGCCGGGGAAATGTAGCCCCCAAAGATCACGATCGCCGCCGTTCCAAACGCTGCGGCCGCATGATGCAGGCCACCCTCCGGAAGGATCGCCAACCGGGCACGCTCCAACACGGCGCAGGCCTGACGAAAATTCGCGGTCTTGATGATCTCCGCTCCCGGCAACGGCGGGCAATGTTGGGAGGCAAACTGGGAGACCGGATATCCTTTGGATTGAAGGTGTTCGGACAAGGCACACCAGCGATCCCATCCCCAGTCTTTGTTGGGACTCGCCTCCGGCTTGAGCGCGGGCTCCAGAAGAATCCTGCCCGCATATCGACTCCCGACAGCCCGTTCCACGTCGGTCAGATAGATTTCGCCCAGGGGACAAACCCACTCGCGCCAAACCCATCCCCCGAGCGTCTGACCTGCGATGTAATCGCGCTGCCCCGGGGCATTCACCAATGTCTGCACCTTCCCCCGATAGCCGAGGGCAGCAAACCGTGGATTGTTCTCCCACACGGGACTCCAACGGGAGCGTCCCCGCTGATCCAACACCCGGATGGGTAAGGCGTTCCGTCTCTGCATGCGGCGCGCCAGACCCGTTACGATGAGTTCATCTCCCAAGCCCATAGGTCAAACCGCTGCCTGAAGCGTTCTCCAAGCCACGCCGCTGCGAAACTCCTCTAGGCTCCATTGCTGGCCCGCCAAGGCCGCCGCCCACGCCGCCCGACCCGGAGGATAAATCGGTGATTCAATCTTGGTGAAATCAGACAGGCCCATCTTGGACGCCGCACAGTCCCCCGCCACAAACACCGGGACACCGGCCAGCAAGGCCTCGTTGGCCGCAGCACTGGACCAGGTCACCAACGCCCAGCAGTCCACCAATGCCTCTTTCAAACTGGCCGCCAACGCCATTTTGTTGCTGCGCCAACCCCGCACATGAATGGGTCGGTCGGTGTGTTGCCGAATCTCCGCCAGCGCCTGCTCCCACCATCCCCCGGACTTTCCGGCCACCACCGACATGTAGGTGCTCGACTGCACCGCCACCACCAGATGACGTCCGGATTTCTTCCAGGGTGCAATTTCTACGCCCAGACTCGCGAACCGCTTCCAATCGGGACGCTCCGTCCCGGTTGCCTGAACCCCGCGGCGCACTGCACGAAACAATCGCCCGCGAGCGGCATCGAAGTAGGCATTGTCCAAATAGTACCAATCCATTCCCTCACGAATCGCTTGTCGCCACAGATGCTGGGTCGGTTCGGTGACCCCAAAAAAGCAGGCAGCTCCCGGACTCAATCGCGCTGGAGGCGGCTGGAACACGCCACTGCCTCCGGCACCTTGGACAAACGCCTCGCAAACCACGCGCGCCTTCGCCTTGCCTTTCGCCGCATAGCCGCACAGCTGCGTTTGAAATACGCGGGGAACGGCAAGGCCTGCGCTCGGAGATTCATCGATCTCCGGTCGCCAATTTTCCAGCGTGGCGTCATAGCCATCGCTGCTGCAAACAACCGGCGGCCACGTGCTCGCCAAATCTCTGCTATTGAGATGGTGAATGGATTCCAAGGCTTGTTTTCTTAAAAAATAGGCTCCGCAAATCAATTTAGAGGAGGCCCTTTAAATTTTACTAAACAGGTCTCCGATGCAGCACCTTTCGTTCCAAGGAAAGTACGCTCGTGTGGTTCGTGGTTTTCTCTAAAGGAAACGAACACTTAAAAAACCGTTCAGTGGAGCTTAGACGTCCGCTGGAGAGGGTCTCAGCCCTCAGCCTCGCGAACGACGAACGCCATCGGCATGCGCAGATCGACGGCTTTTTCTTTGCCGAATTCCTGGCTTATCGAACCAGGCAAGGTTTCTTCGGGTCGAACTTCCAGCCGGGGATTAGGAATTGCATTGCCGCAGCGTCGTCGCGTGAGCCGGAGGGCAGTTTCAGGTAGAGCTGATGGGCGGCTTCGAGCTGAGCCGGGTCGATCTCGATGCCCAATCCCGGTTTCTGCGGGACCGTGACTTTGCCACCTTTAATGAGCAACGGCTCCTGGGTGAGACGCTGACCTTCCTGCCAAATCCAATGAGTATCCATCGCGGTGACGTCGCCCGGGGCGGCGGCGCCGACGTGCGTGAACATCGCGAGGGAGATGTCGAAATGACTATTGGAGTGCGAACCCCAAGTGAGACCGTGTTCGTGGCAGAACTGCGCGACCTTGACCGAACCCTGCATCGTCCAGAAGTGCGGGTCGGCGAGAGGGATATCGACCGCTTGCAATTTCAGCGCGTGGTGGAGCTGGCGCCAGTCGGTGGCGACCATGTTCGTGGCGGTGCGGAGGCCGGTGGCTTTTTTGAATTCCGCCATAATTTCGCGGCCGGAGAAGCCGGCTTCGGCACCGCAGGGGTCTTCGGCATAGGCGAGGATGCCTTTCAGGTCCTGGCAGACCTCAACGGCTTCCTTGAGCAGCCAAGCGCCGTTCGGGTCGAGCGTGAAGCGCGCGGTTGGTATGCGGGCGGCGAGCGCGCGGACGGCCTCGATCTCGAGAGCCGCGCTGAGCACGCCGCCCTTGAGCTTGAAGTTCTGGAAACCGAAGCGTTCCTGCACAGTCTCGGCTTGCCGGACGATGCTTTCGGGAGTCAGTGACTCTTCGTTGCGGAGGCGGTACCAAGCGTGCTCAGAATTGGTTTCCTCGCGATAGCCGAGGGGGGTCTTTCGACGGTCGGCGATGAAGAAGAGGTAACCGAGCATCTCGACCTCGGTGCGTTGCTGACCCTTGCCGAGGAGTGCTGCGAGGGGTTTTGATTGAAACTGGCCGAGCAGGTCGAGAAGGGCGGATTCGATCGCAGTGACGGCGTGGATGGTCACGCGCAAGTCGAACGTCTGGAGGCCCCGACCGCCCGCGTCGCGGTCGGAGAAGGCCGCGCTGACCGCGGCGAGAAGCGTTTCGTAAGCGGCGATTTCCTGACCGATGAGCAATGGCGCAGCGTCCTCGATCGTCTGGCCAATCCTCTCGCCGCCCGGGACTTCGCCGAGGCCGGTACAACCGGAGTTGTCGGTGATCAGGACGATGTTACGCGTGAAGAAAGGACTGTGTGCCCCGCTCAGGTTGAGCAGCATGCTGTCATGGCCGGCGACCGGTACGACGCAGATGGATCGGATCAGTGGAGAGGACATCAGGTTAGAGGAATGGGGGACAGGACGGGCAGAGAACCCGGGAAAGGCTCAGGCACGTGGCGTGGTACGGGCGAGGAAGACGAGGCCGGCGGCGAGCACCGAGGCGATGCTGAGCCCATAGAGTCCGTATTGGACGGAGCCCGTCGCTTGTTCGAGCCGTCCGAAGACCGTCGGGGCGACGAATCCGCCGAGGTTTCCCAGTGAGTTAATCAGCGCGATGACTGCGGCCATGATGCGTGCATCCAGGTAGCCTTGGGGAATTGGCCAGAAGAGAGATGAGGCGGACTTGAAGCCGAGCGCGGCGAAGCAGATCGCGACGAAGGCGAACACCGGTCCGCCGGTCGTGGACAGGAACAGGCCGGTCGCCGCAATGACCAAGGCGCCCGCGACCCAGAGCTGCTGGCGCTTCCATCGGGCGGCAGCGCTGGCGGCGATATACATACCGAGTATGGAAATCGTCCACGGCACCGAGTTGAGGAATCCAACCTGCAGGTCGGTGAGGTTGCCCATTTTCCGGATGATGCTCGGTAGCCAGAACGTCGCGGCGTAAATCGTGAGTTGGATGGAGAAGTAGATGAGGCAGAACAGCGCGATTTGCGGGTCGCGCAGGAGCTTGAACAGGCTGGTTTGGACGGGCTGGGAGGCGTCTCGTTCGCGTTGCTCGGCTTCGATGGCTCCCTCGAGGGCGTCTTGCTGGGCGGGCGTCAGCCAGCGGGCGTCGCGAGGCAGAGAATCCAACCAGAACCAGGCTCCGACACCGATCGCTACGGAGAAGAGGCCTTCGATGAGGAGCATGCTTTGCCAACCTTTCAGGCCGAAGAGCGGTGCCTGCATCAGTACCCCCGACAGGGGCCCGGAGAGGATGGATGCGATGGCCGAGCCGCTCAGAAAAAGGGCGATCGCCTTGCCTCGCTCGGCCGAGGGGAGCCAGCGGGTAAAATAATAGATCACACCGGGGAAGAAGCCTGCTTCAGCCGAACCTAGGGCGAAGCGCAGGAGGTAAAATTCGTTCTCCGTCCGGGCGAAGGCCATCAGCGAAGCCACGACGCCCCAGACTACCGTGATGCGGGTGAGCCACAGGCGGGCACCGAACCTTTGGAGCAGCATATTCGACGGGACCTCGAAGATCGCGTAGCCGACGAAGAAAAGGCCGGCGCCCAGGCCGTAGGCGGCGCTGTCCAGCCCGAGGTCGGTCCGCAGTTGCTGTTGGATGAAGCCGACGTTCACACGGTCAAGGTAGTTGACGATGAACATCAGGATGAAGAGCGGTAGCACCCGCTGCTTCACCTTGGCGACGGCTTCATCTAAGCGCGCTGCTGAGTTTTCGGCAAACGCGCTCATCGCGGCTTACTGGACTCCTGCTTTGGCGATCAGGGCGGCGAGCTGTTCGGCTTCAGCCGGCTTGAGGTCGGTCAGCGGTGCGCGCACGGGGCCCGCGCCGTGGCCGACGATCGTGGCGCCCGCCTTGATGATGCTGACCGCGTATCCGGCACTCTTGTTGCGTATTTCGAGGAAGGGCAGGAAGAAGGTATCCAGCAGGCGGTTTTGGGTTGCGCGGTCGTCCTGCGCAACGGCCTGATAAAATTCCATCGCGGTCTGCGGGATGAAGTTGAAGACAGCGGAGGAATACACCGGCACCCCCATCGCCTTGTAGGCGGCGGCGTAGACTTCGGCGGTGGGCAGGCCGCCGAGGTAGCTGAAACGCTCGCCCAGGCGTCGGCGGATCGAGACCATGAGTTCGATGTCGCCGAAGCCGTCCTTGTAGCCGATGAGGTTCGGGTTGTGCTCGGCGAGTTTCTCGAGATGGTGCGCCTGCAGGCGGCAAACGTTGCGGTTATAAACGACAACGCCGATCTTCACCGACTTGCATACTTGGTCGACGTGCGTGGCGACGCCGTCTTGGTTGGTCTCCGTCAGGTAATGTGGCAGCAATAGGATGCCCTTGGCACCGAGACGCTCGGCTTCCTGCGCATATTGGATAGCCACACGGGTCGGTCCTCCAGCACCGGCGAGGATGGGCACGAGGCCGTCGCAGGTGTCGACCGCTGTCTTGATGACCAATGAGTATTCCTGGGGCTCCAAGGAGAAAAATTCGCCCGTGCCGCCTGCGGCGAAGAGCACGCTTGCGCCGTACGGTGTCAGCCATTGCAGCCGCTTGGAGTAACTCGGGGCATCTAGGTCACCATTGGCCTTAAAATCGGTGATTGGGAAGGAGAGCAGTCCCGACGAGAGGATCTTCTGGAGTTCTAAGGGGGACATGGGAGAAGCGATGGCAGCGGTTGGTGGTTAGATTTCACAGCGCAGAATTGAAGCGACTGCCGTAAGCGAGGCGAGAGAGGTCGAGGTGATTCGCGTTCAGCAGTTCGGTAGGCGGGGCAGCATCCGGATCATTCTGGAAGCAGACGAGCCGTGGGAGCCGATAGAGGGCGTCGGACAGCGATAGATAAATCGATAGAATTTTGATTTTTTAAGGGTTCGCGATCCGGGAGAGGCGGTCGTGTCGACGACGCATTCTGCTGCTCAGGAAACGAAGCTGAATTCGGAAAGTCAAGGATCTGAGGACAAGGTCTTCAGACCTGTTTGGTCGAACTATCATCAGGCAAACCTCTCTCAGGATCCGTTTTAGCAATCTTGGGGATTTAGCGTCGTTACCCGTTGAAGCAGGTATCAATACCGATAAAGAAGAGCGGTTTATAAACATTCAGCGGTTTCAACGTGCGAAGAGACTTTTCGAAACGCTGGCCAGCCGCCCGAACGTCTCGATGCGCTCGGGTTTTTAGCTCCGGCCTTTTTGAAGAGGGTTCAGTTTTCTCGATTCCGTTGTCCTGAATGCAGGTTTTCCCTAAGTTCCTAGAGCATGAAATCCCGATGGAATTTCGGCGGGCGTTGCGCCGTTTCGAGGTGGATGGGCAGTGGCTGGTTCATCGCCTTCTGTGGTTTTGTTGTGCAGTCCATAGCCAGTGATCCTCGGGTGCTTTGGCACTCGCAACCGGTGAAGCCCGGGCAATCGGTCTTGATTTATGGCCACGACCTGACTGCTGCCCAGGTGGTCGGAGGACGGTTGGACGACGTTCCCGCTGGAATGCCCGGTGACGGGAAGGGGGCGGTTCCAGTCTTCAAGTCCCGGCCTCTGACGGTCATCCAGGCGAGGGAACGGGCGTTGAAAGCCATCCTCCCGGATGAAGCCCCCGGTGTTTACGCGCTGACGGTCGGGGCGGACCCACACTCCCAGAGAATATTGGTCAACGCCCCTCAGGTTTGGTGGGGCCGGGGTGCTCAACGGTTGGAGGCCGCCCCCGGTGAGGATTTGCGGCTCTTCGGACTCGGCTTGGGTTGGCGTGGCGTCCATGAGCCTCTGGCTGGAGAACCTCCGAAAAACCTGGGGACGCGCATCGTGCTTCAGGGACCGCGAACGACCGAGTTGGTCGTTGCCGATGCGGATCTCTATTCAGCGCGCGCGCCGTTGCCTGCAGACCTGCCCGTCGGCGAGTACACCGTCTGGGTGCATAATGGGTGTGGAGGTCCGGCGGCTTGGGGGCGCTGTCTGGAACCCTTGCGCGTCGGTCGGCCAGATCCCTGGCCTGCGACCGAATACAACGTCCTCCGGTTTGGTGCGCGTGGGGATGGCGTGGCCGACGACACCGATGCCGTGCAGGCCGCCTTGGACGCCGCGGGTCAGGCCGGGGGCGGGACGGTCCATTGTCCATCCGGGCAATACCGATTTAATCGGCCGCTGAGAATGCCGCGCCGGACTCTATTGCGCGGGGAGAGCCGCGATAAAACCCTTCTCTACTGGAGCAACCGGCATTTCGCACGCCTTCGCGGGATCATTCATGGCGAGGCCCAATTCGGATTGGAGGATCTGACGATCTGGTATGTGGGAGCCGAGCGTGGGATCGAAAACATGGCCGAGGTGGAAGGAAAGAGCCTGTATTCCACTGCGAACCGCCCCCCTTGGTGGCAGGAGGGCGATATCCGGTTGCGACGACTGTTCATCCGGTGGAGTCCTTATGGAGCGCGGCCGGGCTGGGGCCAGTTGAGTGATACCATCGAGCTGACGCGGCAATTGAACTTTGAATCGCTCGATGCCGCGGGAAAGGGCGTGGCGATCTGGTTATGCGGGCGCGATATCCGGGTGGAGGATTGCGACGTCTATTCCGGTGGGTTTCCGTTGCTGTTGGCCTTCATGTCGGACGGCAGTCTGGTGCGCAACAATGTGCTGCGGACCGGGCGGGGCGGACTGGTGTGGGCGCAGCGTGGTCGCAAGGTGATTTGGGAGGACAACCAAATGCTGGGTTCCGACAACCTCTCGCGGGCCGGTTGGAGCACCAAGGCGCATCCGTATTACGACCAGGTTTATTTCCGCGGAAACACGGTCGCTTTTGCCCAGTCAGCCGATTACGAAATTGTCGGATCCGACGGGGCGTCGCCGGTTTACTACGGGGGTGTGGTGCCGGGCGGCGGAACGCAAATGCAGCTCCAGCGCCCGGTCAAATCGTGGCCCTTTGAACCGGAGGGACATCTCGCCTTTGTCCTGGCGGGCAAGGGCAAGGGTCAGGCCCGGGGCGTCGTGCGCGGAACCACCCAGAGTATCGAGTTGGATCGTCCCTGGGAGGTTCCCCTGGATGAGACGTCGCTGTTGGGAATCAACCACAGCCTGCGCCAATGGCTGATGGTCGGAAACCAGATTGCCGACGGCGATTCGATGCAAATGTACGGGCTTAACCACGAGGTCGTCTTTGCGGAAAATCGTTTGGAACGGGTGGGTGGTAGTTCGGAGGCCGCGTTGAGATTCCTAGCCTTTCAGCACACGAGCGATGGTCCGGAGGCGGCGGAGCCTTCGTTCTTTTCCCAGATGCTGGGCAACCAGTTGCTGGCCCACCGGATGGATCTCAGGCGTTTTGAATCCGGAAC
>JAPLUH010000299.1 GCA_026397675.1 Verrucomicrobiota bacterium | reverse complement strand
GTGCCCTTTTGAAACACCAGTTTTCAGAACAGGTTGGGGAGAGTGAAGAAGAACGGACTGGTGCCTCGGCTAGGACTTGAACCTAGAACCAATTGATTAAGAGTCAACTGCTCTACCATTGAGCTACCGAGGCGCCAAAACCGGCGCGCTTTATGAAGAATGTTCAAGGTCTTGTCAACACGGTGGACGGAATTTACGAAAAGCCCGTTCGTTACGATTGCTGTTCGGAAAAATTCAAGTCCCGCTTTTTCGGGTTATTGCTTAGAGTTGACCCCAGCAATGCTGACTGTCTCCAATGTGTCGAAAGGGTATGGCGGAAAGACCCTGTTCTCAGATTTGTCCCTGCAGTTCAACCGTCAGGACCGTTTGGGTCTGGTGGGTCCGAATGGCGCCGGCAAGTCCACGCTCTTCAAACTCATCCTCCAGTTGGAGGAGCCCGATGATGGTCTGGTGACCTTTCAACGCGGGACCACCGTCGGTTTCCTGCCGCAGGAAAGCGCTCCTGTGGGCGATCAGACGGTGATGGAAATCGCTACCAGTCAGCATGCGCCTGGTTCCGAGCCGGAGGATGATTACGACTCGTATGCCGACGGTCCCGCCATCGCCAAGGCCAAGCGACTGCTCAAGGGTTTGGCTTTTCGGGAAACGGACTTCGATCGGCCGGCGCGTGAATTGTCCGGTGGCTGGGTGATGCGAGCACACCTTGCTCGGTTGTTGGTCCATGAGCCGGACATCCTGATGCTGGATGAGCCCACCAACCATCTCGATCTTGAGACCCTGATTTGGTTCCAGGGCTATCTGAAGAATTACCCGGGAGCGATCTTGGTTATCTCGCATGACCGGGAGTTTCTCAACCAGTTGGTCACCGGTATCGTCGAGATTCGTAACGAGCGACTCTACACTTACTTTGGTAACTACGACGCCTTTTTGGACGAACGCGAGGCGCAGCAGGAGCAGCAATTGGCCGCCTTCAAGAATCAGCAGCGCGAAATTGGGCGCTTGATGGATTTCGTGAATCGGTTCCGGGCCAAGAACACGACGGCGACGCGGGCTCAGGCCAAGCTCAAGCAAATCGATCGTATGGAGAAGATCAACGCGCCGGAACAGGCTGCGTCGACCGTCGATTTTGCATTCCCACAACCGGAGAAAAGCGGTCAGCGGGTGATCACCTTGAAGGGTGTCAATTTTGCCTATGGGCAGAACGTCATTTACACGGGTTTGGAGTTCGAGGCGCAGCGGGGAGATCGCACCGTGCTGGTCGGGCCCAATGGCTCGGGTAAGTCCACGCTCATCAAGCTCTTGGCGGGCAACCTGACTCCTCAGGCGGGCGATCGGGATCTGGGACTGCGGGTCAAGGTGGGGTATTTCTCGCAGTACCGCACCGAAATGCTCCAGCCCGAGCGCACCGTGCTGGAGGAGGCTTCCGACACTGCGGCCCGAGTGACCGATTTGTACATCCGATCACTGCTGGGGTGTTTCCTTTTCCGGGATGACGACGTCTTCAAAAAAGTGGCCGTGCTCAGCGGTGGTGAGAAGACCCGCTTGGCTCTGGTGAAGTTGCTCCTCGATCCGCCCAACTTGCTCTTGATGGACGAGCCGACGACCCACCTCGACGTTGCCAGCATCGATGCACTTGTGGCCGCCTTGAGTGAGTTCATCGGGACCCTCGTTTTTATCAGCCATGACGTGTACTTCATTCGGGCGATCGCGACCCGCGTGCTGCACATCAGCGGTGGTGTGCTGACACCGTATGCGGGCGACTACGATTATTACCTCGAGAAGACCAAGGCCTCCTCGGCGCGTGTGGCGTTGACGTCTGCCTCCAATGGCAACGGTCTGACCAATGCCCGTCCGGCCACCAGTGGTCCGGCCGTGTCCTCAAAACCGGTGATCACGAGCTCCTCCAAGGAGCGTCGGCAGCAGGCGGCGGAGGCCCGTAAGGCGATGGGTTTCCAGAAAAAGCACGTGACTACCTTGGAGGCTCGCATCGCCTCCCTAGAGGCCAAGCAAGTCCAGTTGACGGCCGAGATGGAAAAGCCCGAGACCTACACCAAGCCGGGTCGATCCATGGAGATTCAACAACAAATCCGTGCCGTGGGTCACGATTTGCACAAGGTCAGCACCGACTGGGAGGCTGCGGCCACCAAGCTCGCCGAGCTCGAGGCCGCCTCCGTGGAGTAATCTTGGTGCCCGAGGCGGCAGGACCTTTAAATCACCACCTTGAATTTTTCGCCCTTGGCGATGGACAGCGCGAAGCCGGCCATCAGCTCGGGGATAAATTCAAGGTCCTTGAGGTTCACCATCTCCACCGGTGAGTGCATGTAGCGGTTGGGCAGGCTGATGAGCCCGCTGGGAATGCCGCCGCGGGTCCAGAAGATCACGTCGGTATCCGTGCCGCTGGTGGCGCTCATGGCCTCATGCTGCAACGGGATCTTCTTTTTCGCGGCGACGTCGTCCTCGAGGCGCTGGATGACGGCCGGATGGTTGCAGCCGCCGTGTGTCAATGCGGGGCCGCTACCGAGCTTGATATCGCCATGGGCGCGTTGGTCCACGGTGGGGTAGTCGGTGGCATGGGTGACATCCACCACCAGGGCGGTCTCCGGATTCAGCGAGTAGGCAATTTGCCGGGCTCCGAGCAGGCCGACCTCTTCTTGTACGTTGGCCACGGCGCAGACTTCGACATTCAGCTTCTTAACCAGGGGTTTGAGCAACCGGAGCGTCTCGGCGACAGCGAAGGTGCCGATGCGATTGTCGAAGGCGCGTGCGACAGCCAAATCGCCGCGCAGCATCTCAAAGCGGTCATTCAGCGTGATCGGGTCACCGATGCGCACCAGCTTCAGTGCGGCGTCCTTGGAGGCGACACCGATGTCGATGAAGAGTTCGTGGATCTTGGGGGCTTTAGGCTCGCTGTCGCCGCGGGTGAGGTGCGGTGCGACGTTGCCGACCACGCCAAGAACGGGACCTTGCCGGGTGTGGATGGTAACCCGCTGGGCCTTGGTGATGGCCGGGTCGATACCGCCGGTTCTGCGGACATGGATAAACCCCTCTGCGGTGATGAAGTTCACCGACATGGCGATTTCATCGGCGTGGGCGGCAAGCATGAGTCGGGGGCCGCCACCCTTGTTGAGCACCGCCACGCAGTTCCCGTAGGCATCGGAGAAGGTTTCATCGGCGTAAGTGCCGGCGTAGTCCATCCAGACGCGCAGACCGCGCGTCTCATGTCCGACGGGGCTGGGGGTGTTGACGAGGGTTTCCAGGAAGGTCAGCGATTGCGAACGCATACCTCGGGAGCTTGCCTCAGGTGACAGGGGGTGCCAAGGGGGACCCGTGATCTGTCTCTGGTCAGTGACTTGTCGTGTCGGGCTGCCGCCGGAAGCGATTTTCTAGGAGGAGGCGCCAAACCATCCACGCCGCCTCAATGGCGATGTCTCGTGACATCTTTGAGACACCCTGCTCCCGATCGGTGAAGATGATGGGAACCTCGGCGATCTTGAGGCCTCGACGCCAAATGCGATGGGTCAGCTCGATTTGGAAACTGTAGCCGTTGGCTGTGACCGAACTGACATCGATGGCCGCCAACGTCTCCCGTCGAAAGCATTTGAAGCCTCCGGTCGGGTCGCTGAAGGGCATGCCGGTGATCATTCGGGTGTAGAAGCCGCCCCAGAGGGAGAGCAGCAGTCGGGGCAGCGGCCAATTGATGACGCGAATGCCGCCCGAGTAGCGTGAACCCAGCACCAAATCGGCCTTCTGTTCCTGGGCCGTTTGGAGAAAGCGGGGGATGTCCGACGGATTGTGGGAGAAGTCGGCATCCATCTCGAAGATAAACCGATAATCCCGGCTCAAGGCCCACTGAAACCCCGCCACATAGGCGCGACCCAGACCATCTTTCACCGTGCGGTGCAGCACATGGACCCAAGGGTTTTTCGAAGCCAGCTCATCGGCGATTTGGCCGGTGCCGTCGGGCGAGTTGTCGTCCACCACTAGCAAATCGACCGGCACGGGCAGCGAGCCAAGTCGGCGGACCAACTCGGGCAGGTTTTCCCGCTCGTTGTAGGTCGGTACGATGATGAGCGTCTCGGCCGGCATAAGTCTTGGCAGTTAATGTAACGGTCCATCGTGGCCCCGAACAAATGCGAAATTCCAAGACTTGCCTCCGGATGCTTGCATCGGCGCGTTTCTTGGGGAGCCTTTGGTCCATGAAGATTCCTCGTAGGGTATTCGTGGGCTCATCACTGGCAGCCATCGCGGGCGGTCCGCTCATCGCCGCCAATTCGAAGCCAGGCCCGAACGCTCGCCGGGAGGCGGATGCTTCGGCCAAGCCGCCCTTGGTCATCTCGACCTGGCCCTTCGGCAAGCCTGCCAATGACCGCACTCTAGAGGTGTTTCGTTCTGGAAAATCTGGCTTGGACGCCGTGGAGCAGGGGGTGCGATTGGCTGAGGACGACCTTTCCAATTCGAGCGTGGGCCTTGGAGGGATTCCCGCGGCTCATGGTGTGGTCCAGTTGGACGCCTGCATCATGTCCGGTCCGGGACATAAGGCCGGGTCGGTGGCTGCGGTCGAGGGATTCAAGCACCCGGTCTCCATCGCGCGCCGCGTCATGGAGGAAACCCGCCATGTGATGCTGGTGGGCGAGGGGGCCCAGCGCTTTGCTCGTGAGCGAAAGTTTGAGGAAGGGCCTGCGGTCACGCCGGGCCAGAAGGCGGCTTGGGAAAACTGGAAGAAGGCGCAGGAGGCTGAGAAGGCCAAGATACCGAACCATGACACCATCGCCCTTCTCATGCTGAGCCCGTCAGGCGATATCTTTGGGGCGTGTTCCACCTCAGGGTGGGGGTATAAGATTCAGGGTCGGGTGGGCGATTCACCCATCATCGGTGGCGGTCTTTACGTGGACAACGCGGTGGGCGGCGCTGGCGCCACCGGCATTGGTGAGAACGTGATGCGCTATTGCGGCTCGTTCTTGGTGGTGGAGTTCATGCGCCAGGGAATGTCTCCCACGGAAGCCTGCCTCGCCACGTTGCACCGGATAGCTTCCATGGACCCCAAGGGCTACGACCTCAGCATCAACTTCATCGCCCTCGACAAGCGGGGGCGTTTCGGTGCGGCGGGTACCGGTCAGGGTTTCCAATATTCGGTGGCCTGCGACGACTACAGCAAGGTGCTGCAAAGTCCGGGGGTCACCCAGAAGCCGGTTGGGCCCCTGGGCGGCAATCGTCTTTAATTGACCAGGGGTTCCTCGAGTGGCGGCCGGTCACTTTGAACCGGCGGGCAACGCCACCTGACCGGGCCGGCTCAGGTAATAAAGGAGATCCCGGGTCTGCTGTTCGGTGAGGTTGGCGATGAGGCCTTCGGGCATCATTGAGATGGCCGTGGCCTCGATCTTGCGGATTTCCGAGCGGGGCAGTGTAACCAGTTCGTTGGCCGTCTGCAGGGTGATCCCACTCGCGTCCTGGGACTTGATCATGCCGGTGAGCACTCGCTCGTCTTTCGTCTCGATGGTCGAAGCCAGGTACTCGTTGGGGATGACCGAGTTGGGGTAGAGGATATTCTGAAGCAAGTAGTCGAGATCGGCGCGATTGGCCCCGGTGATGTCCGGACCAACAGCGCCACCACTGTCAAAGAGGTGGTGGCACTGGGCGCAAATTTGATTAAAGACCACGCGACCCCGGGGGCCGTCGCCGGGTTGAGATCCACCGGCCCCGTAGATTCGCTTCACCCGTTCCACCTCGGCCTTCATGTCCGGGCTAGTTTCTTTCATCACCCCCCAGATCTGAGTCAGGTCGCTGGCCAAGGTGGGGTCTTTGAGTGAGCGCAATTGGCGAACGAGGTCTGCAGTCAAGGAGGCCTGCGGAACCGAGCCTCCACGAACCGCTTCTACCAGGGGGCGGGCGTAGGTGGATCGGGAGGCGAGCGTGTTCAGGGCGTCCCGCTGTTCGGTAGCAGTGAATTGTGAGAATCCGGCCAGGAGTACGGAGGGGGTCTTGGCATCATCAAACCCGGCCAGGCCGCGCAGCGCGGTAGCCCGGATGCCGGGTTCGGTGGTGAGCTTTTGGAGGAGGGGCACCAGGGCTGCGTCACGGGTTCGGAGCAGGGTCTCCAAGGCTGCGGCGCGGTCCGCGGACGCGGCGTTGGAATCCGAAGCGATGGTACGCAGGGAATTCAAGGCCCGGGCACTTCCGAAGACGGTCCCCAGATTTCGGGCCAAGCGCTGGGTCTCCGCGTCGGGGGCTGCGGCCAGTGTGGACTCCAGCTCGTTCCACCCGCTCGGAGCAGTCACTCCGTTACGTCCGCGGAGGGCTGCCTCCATGCCTCGCAACACATCCAGTCGAAGGGCGATGTCGGGCGTGGCCGCCGCCAGGGCTGTCAGGCGGTCGAGGGGCCCCTCGGCCAAGAGCACGGAAGAGAACAGGCTCAAGGCCAGCGTCCAGAGGCACCCGTTCCGAAACCATTGCGTGGATTTCACGCCGGTAAGGCTACGCAGGAGCCGAATGTCAGCAAGCTGTCGTTGACCTCAAACATCGTTTGGGGCGTCGCCAGTGGGGCGGGATTGATCTGCCGAGGGGGAAATACTCATTGCACCTTCTAACTGTGCTGTGGCTAAGTTTCGCGCCTTTCCGCGGGAAAACCTCGGGAATGGTGGGTTTCACGACGTTGGGGATATTCATGAAGCGCTGGCGCATGCAAGTCTTGTACTTAGGTCGGGTACAAGGCGTGGGTTTTCGCTATCAGACGAAACGGCAGGCGACGGGCTTCGAGGTATCAGGAACGGTGCGGAACTTGCTGGATGGACGTGTAGAATTGATCGCCGAGGGCGAGCGGTCCGAGTTGGAAGAATTTCGGAAGGCAATCCGTGAGTGCGGGTTGGGTCCGATGATTCGTAACGAGGACGTGACATGGACCGAGGCCACGGGCGGTTTCCGGGGTTTCGAGATCGTGCGGTAAACGAGAATGAGGTACGCCATTATAGCTGACATCCATGGGAACCTAGAAGGTCTCCAGCGGGTGCTTGCCGACATCCAGGAACAGAAGTGTACCCATGTCGTGTGTTTGGGCGATGTCGTCGGATATGGCGCCAACCCGAAGGAGTGTCTCGACATCGTGCGCGGGATGAATATCCCCACGGTCAAGGGCAACCATGACGAATACATCGGCCTCGATGAAGACCCCGAGGGGTTCAATGACGCCGCGGCCGAGGCGGTGGCTTGGAGTCGTTCCCAATTGACGGCGGACGACCGCAAGTGGTTGAGGGAACTCAAGTATTTCCGTTTGGTGGCCAATTTCTCCATCGTCCATGCGACCTTGGATGGCCCCCAGCGATGGGGTTACGTGTTCGAGAAGCTGGAGGCGGCCGCGAGCTTCACCTATCAGAACACCCAGTTGTGCTTCTTCGGTCACACTCACGTGCCGGTGGCCTTCATTCGTGATACCGGAGTGCGCGGTGGGCAGTACTCGAAGCTGAAGATCGAACCCGGTCGCAAGTATTTCATTAACGTGGGCAGCGTCGGTCAGCCGCGTGATGGCGACCCTCGTGCGGCCTACGTGGTGTACGATTTCCCGACCCAGACCGTGGAGCTGCGTCGCCTCGAATACGATATTCCAACGACCCAGAAGAAGATTTTGGACGCGGGTCTCCCGCCTCGATTGGCTCAGCGCTTGGCAACCGGCCGCTGAGCTTTTTTGGGCAAGTTTGGAGGGCGAGCGTTTCGATTAAAGCAGTTGGATTTCAGGTTCGCGAAGGGGTCACAAACGGCTCCGGTGGTTTATGGTTTGGGTTCCTGTGGTCGCGTGAAGATCCTTATCCTCAAGCCAAGTTCCCTGGGAGACATCATCCACGCACTTCCCGTGCTGCGGCTCCTGCGGCTTAAGTTTCCGGAGGCCCAGATAGATTGGTGGATTCTCCGTGGGCTGATGCCTCTTCTCGAGGGCGATCCCGATTTGCGTCGCCTCGTTCCTTTCGACCGGAAAGATTGGGCCAAGCCGCGTCATTGGCCCTCGGTGTTTCGCCTGGTGCGCCAGCTCCGAACGGAGCGCTACGACTGGATCCTGGACCTCCAAGGCCTGGCCCGCTCAGCGTTGTTTGGCCGGG
This sequence comes from Verrucomicrobiota bacterium, assembly GCA_026397675.1. GTDB lineage: Bacteria > Verrucomicrobiota > Verrucomicrobiia > Limisphaerales > UBA9464 > SXXZ01. Next base: position 2,274 of record JAPLUH010000299.1, on the reverse strand, counting down.
CGTGTGCCAGTGCTGGTACTCGGTATGTCGGGGTGCGGGACTGGCGAGAATTGGCCCCGTTGTTTCAGGGCGAATCGGTGCCTCGGCCTTCGCCACAAGCCCATGCTGTGGATTGGCAGCGGGCCTTGTTGACACACCTGGGAGTACCTCTGCGCACCGGCTGGGAATGGATTCCCCGTCGGCTGGCGGCGGCGGAGCGCCTCAAGCAGGAGTTTGCCGAGTTGAACCAGGGTCGCTGGATCGGTTTTCAACCGGGGGCTCGCTGGGACAACAAGCGGTGGCCGGTGGCTCGGTTTGTCGAACTCATGGGTCTTCTGTCGCGATCCCACCCGGGGCATCGGATCGCTATTTTTGGAGGGCCTGACGACTTAGCCCTGGGTCGGGCTCTGGCGTCGGCCGATCCGGGGCGCTGTTTGGATTTGACGGGTCGTCTGACCTTACCAGGCATGATCGAGGCCTTGCGCTGTGTGGACCTGTTGGTGACCAACGACACGGGCCCGATGCATGTGGCCGCGGCCTTGGGTAAGCCGGTGGTGGCGGTGTTCGGTCCGACGGATCCGTCGAGGACCGGTCCCTATGGCCAGGTGGAGTTCGTCCTTCGGGCTCCGCAACCGCCGGCGTGTGCCCCCTGTTTAAAGCCCGTTTGCCGTTACGCGGAACCGCTGGCTTGCCTGAATCGGATCACAGCCGCCCAGGTGGCCGTGGCCGTGGCCGGGCGTTTGGCTGCAGAGTGAGGGATTTCCAGAACGGTCTTTGACTTAGGTTTCAGGGCCGTTGCTGAGGGGTTATTCCGTCAAGGCGGCGTCCCAGTCTTTCCACACGGGTTCGTAGCCTAGGCGGCGGATCACGTCGGCCACGTCCGCGGGCGAGCGGTCATCGGCAATGTCGAACTGGCCGGTGGCGTTGGTGGCGCGTCCCTGGGTGGCTTTCCATTCGGGCGAATCGGGCGCCAGTGCTTCGATGCGTCCGCGCACTGTGTGATGGATGGCGTCCTTGCCGGCTCCGGTATAGCCGCCGGGTTCGGTGTGGCTGCCGGCGCTGGCGTGGGTGATGCCCAAGGGCAGCAGGCCGTCGCGCAACGGGGCAGGTTCGCGGGTGGAGAGCACTAGGCCGACGTCGGGCAAGAAGAGGCGCAGTGCGGTGATTACCTGGACGAGGTCGCGATCCTGGAATCCGGTGAGGGGCTGGAATTCACCGGCGCAGGGGCGAATCCGCGGTAGCGAGACGGTGACTTGTGCTTTCCAGCAGTGCTTGAGCAGCCAGGCGGCGTGGGCGGCCACGGAGATGGCTTCTTGGCGCCAGTCGGCCAGGCCGTACAAGGCCCCGATGCCAAGGCGGCGGAACCCGGCCAAATAAGCCCGCTCGGGTGTGGCCAGTCGCCAGTCGAAATCGCGTTTGGGACCGAGGGTGTGCATTTGAGCGTACACGTTCCGGTCATAGGTTTCTTGGTATACGACCAATCCTTCGGCGCCGGCCTGCACCAGCGGATAGTAGTCGGCGGTCTCCATCGGCCCGACCTCCAGGGACAGTGAAGGAATAAAGGAGTGGAGGGTTCGAATACATCCGGCCATGTAACCGTTGGAGACGAACTTGGGGTGCTCTCCGGCCACTAGTAGGATATTGCGAAAGCCGTGGCCGGCCAAAGCCAGGGCTTCTCGCTTCACTTCTTGTTCGGCCAGGGTGACCCGGAGGATGGGGTTGTCGCGGGAAAAGCCGCAGTAAGCGCAGTTGTTGATGCACTCGTTGCTGAGGTACAGCGGTGCGAAGAGTCGGATGGTCTTTCCGAACCGTTGGCGGGTGAGGGCTTGGGACCGTCGGCACAGGTCTTCTAATCGAGTGGCGGCTGCCGGTGAAAGCAGGGTAGCGAAATCACCGACCGACGACGGGCCGCGCCGGAGCACCGAGTCGACTTGCTCGATGTTCGACGACCGGGCCTGACTCATTAAACCCTCCAAAGGCAAGGCACCGAAGGCCTCGACGAAACTCATGTGGGTCGACCATAGCTGTGGGGCTCCTACTGGCAAGCCGGGCGCTCCGCGGGACCGGGCCTGTGCTCGCAGGGAACGTTGGGACAGGTTGGGCTTTCGCGCTGGCGCACGAGGGGGATTCAGGTGTCGACGTTCCTACGCTCGCTCCGGCCCGGTCCCGCTTCGCTTGACGTATTTGGTGGGGCGCTCCGTGGGACCGGGCCTTCGCTCGCAGGGAACGTTGGGACAGGTGGTGCTTTCGCGCTGTCGCGCGGGGGGGATTATAGGGTGTCGACGTTCATAAGCT
>JAPLUH010000272.1 GCA_026397675.1 Verrucomicrobiota bacterium | reverse complement strand
GCCTCATGGGCGGTTCGGTACTCTGTTTCGCTCGATTCCGATGGTGACGGCCTGGTCAACGCCTTGGATGCCACCCCATTCTCCGGAGCAGTGGTGACCACCAAGGCCATTGAGATTCAGGGTAAGCCGTATTTGGAGATCTCTTGGGACGCAGCCGCCAATACCGAGTATCAAATTCTGGCGCAGGAGCCTGCAGTGGACTCCACTTGGAGTGGCTTGAGTCGCATGTCCAATACTTCGGGTGCTTCAAAGGTGCTGAAGTTCTATGATCCGCTGGATCAGGGAACCGGGGCCAAGGCCTATCGCATCCTCTACAAGCCCTGATGGGTAGTATCCTTTCGGACTAGATTCCGATCGTTTTCGGGCGCTGGAGAATCAAAGTTCTCCAGCGCTCTTTTCTTGAGATGATCACCATGGGACTCACTGGAGGAATCGGGGCAGGGAAATCCGAGGCCTCCGATCACCTCAAGCGGCTCGGTATTCCTGTCTTAGACACCGATGTCGTGGCCCGGGAACTAGTGTATCCAGGGCAACCTGCCTTGGCTGAGATCGTGGCCGCCTTTGGGTCGGGTATTCTCGATTTCCAAGGCCATCTGGATCGCACCCGATTGGGGCTAAGAGTGTTTGAAGACAGCGCCGCCCTCCAGCAGTTGGAAGCCATTCTGCATCCCCGGATTTATGAGGGATGGACTGCCTGGACCCGGGAACAAGCCCTCCATGATCATCACTTTTGCGCGGTGGTGATCCCGTTGCTCTATGAAAAAGGATATGACTCCCACTTTCAGGTGACTGTTGCCCTCGGCTGCACCCCGCAAACGCAGCGTCAACGCCTTCACCAGCGTCAATGGACCGATCAAATGATTGACCAGCGCTTGGCGGCTCAGTGGCCTATGTCGGAGAAACTACAGCGTGCCAACTATTGCCTTTGGAGCGAAGGCAGACGCGATGTTCTCCACCAACAAATCGAAGTCGTGTTGAAGTCGGTGGGATATCCGTGGTCGCCCTGAATTGGACCGGCCGAACGGGTCGGACTGGGGAGTCCAGGTCGGCTCTAGGGAGTTACTTGCTGCCGGGCTTGGTTGCGGGAATGGCCGCGAGATCTGGTGGCAAGTTCAGGGGATCAAAGGTTTCCACATCGAGCCGGATGAGAGGGATTAACGGAACGCCCAGATCCAGGGTGCCATCGGAACGGTCCACCACCATGGACACCCCCACCACGGAGCCTTGAAGTCCATGGACAATCTGGACTGTTTCGAGCGCCCGCCCACCCTTGGTGACCACATCCTCAACCACCAGGCACCGTTCTCCAGGTTGGATCTTGAACCCGCGCCGCAAGACCAGCGTGCCGTTTTCCTTTTCGGCGAAGATGAAACGGCAGCCCAGTTGGCGAGCCACCTCTTGACCGATAACGAGCCCACCCATGGCTGGAGCGATGACGGTCTCAACCCTGAGGGAGCGCACCTTTTCGGCCAAGGCAGCCCCAAAACGTTCCACGAGCGGCATTTGCTGCAGGGCTAGAGCGCACTGAAAGAACTGTCGGCTGTGGAGGCCGCTGCGGAGAATGAGTGGCCGAAAAACCCACCTCACCCAAGCACCTCCGAGGTAGGGCGATTTCTCCGAAAGCGCCACGTCCGCAGACACAGACCACCGCAGACACGGATCGCTTGGATGATTGGTCCCTACCCCCCGGCGTGCATTACTTGGAAGCCGAAGGGCACAGGCTGCGGATTTCGCAGCCGCTGCAATCCGGGGACCGGGCTCCGCAGCGCCGCCGGCCGTGCCAGATGAGCCAGTGACTAAAAAGGGTCCAATCGTTTATGGCGACCCACTGCATGAGGTCCTGTTCGATTTTCTCAGGCTGCGTGTGAGTGGTGAGTCGCAATCGTAGGGCAAGACGGGCCACATGGGTATCCACCACGATTCCGGATTCGATCCCAAAGGCATTCCCTAAAACCACGTTGGCGGTCTTGCGTCCCACGCCATCTAGGGCGAGCAAGGCATCCATCGACGGAGGTACTTGCCCCCCGTGCTGTTCTTGCAGCACACGGCAGCAGGACTGAATATTGCGGGCTTTGTTGCGGAAAAGACCGATGCGCCGGACGTCGAGGGTGAGCGTCTCGAGATCGGACTCGGCATAATCGCGGGCCGATCGGTATTTTTGGAATAGAGACTCGGTGACGATGTTGACCTGTCGGTCGGTGCATTGAGCCGAAAGGATGGTGGCCACCAGCAGCTCCAAGGGATTGGAGAAGCGAAGCTCACAATGGGCCAGTGGATAGGTTGCTCGAAGGCTCTCTATTAAGGCATCGACCCGCCGCTGCCGGGCCGTCGCAGACTCGCGGGGCATGCCTGTGAGTCTTCCGCGAAAACCGTGAGGGTCAATCACCGCCTCCGGTCACTCCTAAGATCCCGGTTGGATTTCTACGGATTGGCTCCATCGTGAACTTCAGAGCTGCTTGAGCAGCTCAACTGTTGCTCGCCATGTCCAAGATCCCTTCCGGTCATCCCGATGCCCTCGGCCCCGTCGCCCAGGGTCCTGCCACCCACCGCCGTCGTCCGGTCCGGACCGAGAAGGAATCCTGGACCAAGCCGGGAGTCGCCGAGGTGGCCACCCCATCTGAAAGCTTCACGTTCAAACTCAAGCCCCGAGAAATCGCGCGGCATCTCGACCGCTTTGTCATCGGTCAGACCGAGGCCAAGAAGGTTCTCGGCGTGGCGTTGTGCGACCATTTTCAGCATGTGCGTATGACCCAGGAAGGGGTCGATGCCCCCTTTTATCAGAAGCAGAATGTCCTGTTGCTGGGTCCCACGGGCGTGGGTAAGACGCACCTCATCCGATCGGCGGCCGAACTCATCGGCGTCCCGTTCGTGAAGGCCGATGCCACTAAATTCAGTGAGACAGGCTACGTTGGGGGTGATGTGGACGACCTGGTCCGAGATCTCGTGCGCAAGGCTGGCGGCAATGTGAAGCAGGCGGAGCACGGCATCATCTATCTGGATGAAGTGGACAAGTTAGCGACCCGCAGCGAGGGCGGCGGTCGGGATGTCTCCGGTCGGGGTGTGCAAACCAATTTGCTCAAGCTGATGGAGGACGGTGACGTACCGCTCGTCTCGCCCAACGACATGAATGCGCAAATCCAGAACGCCATGACGGCAATGCGTGGCAATGGATCGGCTCAACCCGAGACCATCAACACCCGGCACATCCTCTTTATAGTCAGCGGTGCATTTGCCGGCATGGACCAGCGCATCCGCTCCCGAATGCTCACGGCGGCCACCAGCGGTTCGGTCGATCCTCAATGGTCGGCATCCAAGGTGTCCCGGTTGGGCACCGATGAGCTGTTTGCTGAGGCCATGACCAGCGACTTCATCCAGTATGGCTTGGAACCGGAGTTTGTTGGCAGGCTCCCGGTCCGTGTGGCGTGCCATGGGCTGGATGCCAATGACCTCTTCAACGTCCTTCGCCGGAGCGAAAGTAGTTTAATTCGCCAGTATGAGCGGGCCTTCGCCGCCTATGGTATCGAGATCGATTTCACCGACGCGGGCCTACGCAGCTTGGCTCAGATGGCCAGCCAAGAAAACACGGGGGCTCGGGGCTTGATGACGGTGTGCGAGCGGGTGTTCCGGGACCTGAAGTTTTCCCTGCCGTCGAGCAAGGTCCGGAAGTTCGGGGTGACCCCTGAATTGGTGGCCGATCCGCGAGGCGCTTTGCGCCAGTTGCTCAAAGACTGCCGCTGAGCAGTTGAGCGAGTTTGGACAGCAACGGGGCCTGAACTTTTAGTTCACTGGCCCCGCATTACCTTCCCCTCAGCCCTCGATTTCGTCGGACGCGCCGATGAGGCCCGCCAAGAGCCCGCCCGAAACCGTGGCGATGGCTCCCACGATGGAGACAACCACAGGGAGGTGGAAGTTGATCGCGATGGCCCAAAGGTGGCCTCCGCCAACCGACATTCCCAAGCAGCCGAAGATGAGCAGCGTCTTCATGAGGTGGAAACGTAACGGCGTTTCACGGGTTGTCAGCAAGGGTTTACAGACTCTCTCTAGATCCCTGGACGGAGGGATTCAACGGGTACGCAACGCTTGAACGGTGGCGACCTTGGAGATGTACCAGCGACCTTCCCATTTTCGGAACCGCAGTTCGAATTCTTGAGCGTTCTGGCCATGCGGGGAACCCGTGTTGATGGACGCTACCACTGTGGCCTTCGCCGAGGTGGGCATGAGCTCGCTGATCTGAATCTCGCTGAGTCGGATCAATCCGGGGAATTGTTGGGTCATCCCCGCTGCGGCCGCACGAACCTCATCCAATCCGGAGAGATTTCCAGAGAGATGGCCAAAGACATCCACCTGGATTTCGACATCTCGGGTGAGGCATTGGGTCAATTGGCCCATGCGCGCCAACAGGGCCAATCCATCCGCGGGTTTGCCTTCGGAAGAAACCGAAGCCTTGGCCTGCTCGAGGACATGGCGGATGCGCTCTTCTTCGGAGGGGATGACCCACCAAAGCGCGCAGACCGCCAAGGCGATGAGCACTCCAATGAGGGTTTTCCGACGCAACGGACTCATGGGTTCATCAGACGGCCAACAATCCGGTTCTGATTTGCCATTCCGAAGTAGTGGTCGTCCTGGCGCATGGAACGATTGTCACCGATGACGTAATGATCGCCGTCTTGGAGTTGCACTTCGGCCACATTCCATCGTGCGGGGTTCGGGACCCCATTGGTTGGAGGCTGGAGATAAGGCTCCTCGAGCGGTTCGCCGTTAATGAGGACCGTGCCTTGCACGATGCGCAATCGCTCCCCGGGAAGGCCAATCACCCGTTTGAGGAGGAGGACTTGTTTACCGGCTTCCTGGATGCCGATCACGTCACCGCGCTGGGGCGTCGCGAATCGGTAGGCTAACTTGTTGAGAAAGCGCCGCTGACCGTCCCGGTAGGTCGGCTGCATGCTGATGCCTTGCACCCGGATCGGTTGGATGGACATCCGGAAACCGACGAAGACGAGCACGAGGGTAATAGCAAGCCGCACTAAAGTGGTGCGGGGGTTGCGGCCAATGGCCATCACCTGCCACCAAGGGATCGGGGTATCGCTGAGTTGGGACATGTGTTTTTGGGAGGCTCGGATCCGGGAGCGGATCTTCAGACCACTCAGGGATTCGTCTGTCAAATCGGTAGGCTCGAACTAGTCGCAAGGCAAGGATGGACCCATCGGTTCGCGGTGAAACCCTCCGCCTTCACGCCAGGATCTCGCGGATGACGTGGCCTTCGACATTGGTCAGGCGTCGCTGGACGCCGTTGTGCTCAAAGGTCAGTCGCTCGTGGTCCAACCCGAGCAAGTGCAGGAGGGTGGCATTGAAGTCGTACAACGGATGGACGTCCTTCACGGCCGCCCGTCCGAGTTCATCGGTCACGCCATGGCTAACTCCCTTGCGGATTCCAGCGCCGGTCATCCAAGACGTGAATCCGTCCGGGTTGTGATCTCTTCCTTGAGCGCCTTTTTGGAAGAAGGGCATGCGTCCGAATTCGGTGCACCACACCACCAGCGTGCTTTCTAAAAGGCCCCGCTGGCCGAGGTCTCGAATGAGGGCGGCGGCCGGTTGATCGAGGATAGCGGCGTGGCGGTCGTACTGTTCCTTAAGCTTATTGTGACCGTCCCAGTTGAGCTCACCACCGCTGGCGTAGGCGCCATTGAAGAGCTGCACGAATCGGACACCTCGCTCGATGAGTCGTCGCGCCAGAATGCAGTTGCGGGCAAATCCGACCTTGATGGGATTGCGTGGGTCGTCCGCTCCGTAGGCTCTGAGAATGTGGGCCGGCTCGGTGGATAAATCACTGATCTCCGGCACGCTGAGTTGCATTCGAGCGGCCAGTTCGTAGCTGGCGATCCGTGCGGCCAGTTTCTCGTCGCCGGGGTGCTGTTCTAAGTGGCGCTGGTTCAATTGCCCAAGCAGGCGACGCGCGGCCTGATCGGCGTCGCGGCTAATTCCCGGGGCCGACAGGTGCCGGACCGGATTCTGGGCGCTCCAGGTGGTTCCTTGGAAGGTGGCTGGCAGGAAGCCTGAGCCCCAGTTGTTCGAACCGTTCTGGGGGACGCCGCGAGGGTCGAGGAGCGAAACAAAGGCCGGCAAATCCTGATTGTTGGTACCCAACGCGTAGCCGATCCACGACCCGACACTGGGAAACCCATCCAGTGCAAATCCCGTGGAGAGGAAATTTTCGGCTGGCCCATGGGTGTTGCTCTTGCTCGTGAGCGAATGGACGAAGGCGATGTCGTCGGTTAATTCGGCGAGGTGCGGGATGAGGTCGGAGACCATCTTCCCGGTTTGTCCGCGCGGTCGGAAGGCGTACTGAGGTCGGGCTAAGTTTCCGGCGGGGCCCTGGAAGGTCACGGCGGGTCCGCCGGGCATGGGTTTGTCATCCCAGCGGTGGAGTTCGGGCTTGTAGTCCCAAGTCTCCAGTTGGCTGACGGCCCCGGCGCAAAAGATAACAATGACATTCCGCGCCTTTGGGGAGAAGTGCGGGGGACGCGGACGATTGGGGTGGGCCGGGTCCGCGAAGAGAGAGCCCAATCCCGGTTGGGCCGCCAGAAGGCCCTCTCGACCGAGCAAGTGGGTGAGTGCGACCGAGCCGAGTGCCGTGGCGCTGCGGCCCAGAAAACCGCGGCGATCGAGCAGTCCATGCCCCTGGAAGGAAAGCGATTCGGCCCCGTGGTTCATGGAATGAAGAGAAACTCGTTGCTGTTGAGAAGCGCCCGACACAAGACCTCCAGATCCTGACCTCTCAGGGCTTCTAGGGCTTCGTGTTCTTCAGCCGGTGTGGCGGGTCGGGACAGGGCCAGTAGGAAGGCCCGTTGGACTTGGTTTTGCGGCCGGGCTCCCGCTTCGTGTCGCACCCGACGGGCGAAGGCGGATGAGCGTTCCAGCGTGAAGCGGCTGTTCCAAAGATTCAGGGCTTGGATGGGGGTCGTTGATTCGCGCCGCCGTGACGTGCTCTGGCCGGCATCGGGGCAATCGAAGGCTCCGAATACCGATTCGGGTTCTCGGCGCACTTTATGCGCGTAAATCATGCGTCTGAGGCCCTCTGCCGAGAAGGACTCCACCGGTTTAAATCCGCTGAGACCGCCCCGTTGATCGAAGAGGTCGAACCCCCGACCGCCCCGTTGCCGGTTGAGTTCCCCTGAAACGGTGAGCATGGCGTCCCGGATGGGTTCAGAGTCGAGCCGTCGCGCGGGGTACCGCCACAGGAGTCGGGCATCGGCGTCCAGCGCAGCTGCCTCCTTGCGGTGGCCTGAGGACTGGCGGTAAGTGGACGAGAGAACGATCAACCGGTGCAGGTGCTTGGCGGATCCACCGTTGGCGATGAACTCGCGGGCCAGCCAATCCAAGAGGCCTGAATGGGATGGTCGGCTGCCGGTGCGTCCGAAGTCGCTGGGTGTGTCGACCAAGCCGGTCCCAAAATGTCCCTGCCAAATCCGGTTGACCATGACCCGTGCGATCAATGGCGCATTGGGTTGGGTCAACCAGTTGGCCAGTGCGTGTCGCCGCTGAGGTTCCGGCGCGTCGGCTGGCAGGCGCACGGTTCCCAAGACCTCCGGCACCGCCGGCGACACCTCGGGCCCGGGCTGTTCGGGATCGCCCCGACGGAGCAAGTGGATGCGGTCGGGTTTGCGGAAAATCCCGGCAAAGGCGTGTTGTGAGGCCACTGCACCGGCGATGGCGCGTTCGAGTCGGAGGCGTTCGTCCAGCAGAGTCTGGGTTTGTTGGCGGGACCGAGGATCCAATTCAGCCAGAGCGGCGGCCGGCAACTCCCACTCATCGGCGGTGGGATTTCGGCCCTCAAAGGGCTTCCGGTCACTGGCATCGGCCACCGTGATCCAGTCGCCGGAGTCGGTTCCCACTTCGATGCGGTAGGCCGTGGCAAGCCGATCGGAGAATTCTCCCTTACGGTCACGGGCCCAACTCACCCGGTCGATGCGCCGAGGCTCAGGGAACTCCAGGACGACCCATCCGCGGCCTTTCTCATGGGACATCCAGCTGTGGGAATTGCCGTACTGTCCGTCGTGGATGAAGCGCAGTTCGTGGCGGTTTTCTACCGTGGTGTCACCCGAGGAACGGACTTGGGTTCCCGCGCTCGCCAAGGCGACGTTGCGAGACTCCAGGTCCCAAACTTCCAATTCGTCGATGCACGGTTCCAGTGAATTGGTTTCCAGAACGGTGAAGCGGACCCGCCGTGTGGTCACCGCAGCGAAGCGGTCGGAGTTCATCCGAGCTTTGAGCGCGACGCGTGCAGTTGTTGCAGTTGTGGAACCCAACGACGGGTTTCCGGCGGGTGTCCCGGGTCGGGCCAAGGGTTCCAGTCGGGACAGCGTGGCCACCACGGTTGCCGTGTGCTCTTTCCACCGACGGATGTCCTCGCGGCGGGCTTGGGATTCCGGGTCCGTCAGCTCCCGATCTCCGTATTCCACTCCGGCGAAGAACGCCTGCATGCCGTAATAATCCCGCGAGGAGATCGGGTCGAATTTGTGATCATGGCACCGCGCGCAGCCGATGCTCAAACCGAGGAAGCTCTGAGCGGTGTTGACGACGATTTCGTCGAGGGCGTCCTGACGAGCCAAGCGTTTGGAAATATCGTCGGCCCCGATTTGTCCGGGCAGGAGCACCGAGGCGGTGACCAGAAAACCCGTGGCCGCATCGCGACCAAACTGGTCTCCGGCCAATTGTTCACGGATGAAGTCGGGATAGGGCGTATCGGCATTGAACGCCCGGATCACATAGTCCCGATACGGCCAGGCATTCGGGCGCTCAGTGTTGACCTCGAAACCATGCGTGTCGGCGTAGCGCACCACATCGAGCCAATGTTGCCCCCAGCGCTCTCCGTAAGCCGGAGACTGCAACAGCGACTCCACCACGCGTTCGGTGGCATCCGGGCGCGAGTCCCGCTGAAAGGCCAGAGTCTCTTCTGGGGTTGGCGGAAGGCCGGTGAGATCGAAGTGCACCCGGCGCAACCAGGCGATGCGGTCGGCCTCGGGTGACGCCTCGATGCCTGCGCGTTCTAGCGCATCCAAGATCCACAAATCGGGAACCGTTCGGGCCCACCCAACGGCCTTCGGCTGAGGAGGCTCCGCCTGGCTGAGGGGTTGAAAGGCCCAGTGGGTGCCAGGGTTGTTGGTTGCTTCAGCCAACAACGGCGCGGCTCCCCAGAGCACGAGGGCGAGGTGACGGATCCAAACTGGAATGAAGCAGGGCATGCCTAGGGCTATCCGGGGAGATGAAGTGACTCACAGCAGACCATCCTCCGCGCCGGGGTCAAGGGGTTGGCTGTTCAGACTTTCTGCTTGCCTCGGAATGGTTCCGGCCGAACTTGTCCACGATATGAAGAAAATCCTCGCACTCGCCGCCACACTATTGCTCTCCACTTCTGTTTTCGCTGGGGAGTTCCCTGACATTAGTGTCAAGGAGGTCAAGGCCCTCGTGCTGGCGAGAAGACCGAGAAGGCCAAGCACTAATCGGTTCTCGTTGGATTCATTACCGATCGCTCAGTTTCCAACCGTCTTGAAGTTTCCGTTGGGAAACCCTTGTACGGTTGCTCTGAGGATGGTCCGGATCACCGCGGCTTCTTCGTCACCCAGGTGGCGGGAAGCCGCGGTACGTTTTTCGGCGGACAAAGACTGTTGGGTCGATGCATCCAAGGCTCGGTCCAAATCTTGCAGGAGTCTTCGTCGCAAATCCCGATCCAATCCATCGAAGAAGGGTGTGTGGACCAAATAGCTGCAGCGGAAGCGCAGCAGGCGGGTTTGTAAGTCCAAGTCTTTCAGTGAATGTCCGCCGATGGATTTCCGGTTTCGGGCAAACGCCTCCCGGAAGCCCGGGTCTCCGGGCACACCCGATCGAGGCAGAGCGGCCTCTTGGGCAAAGAGCAGGTAACCCAACAAATCGGCCAGTTCACTTTCCAGATCCTGTGGAAGGTCTTTGGGCAGTGCGCCTTGATTCTGGTGACGGAGTTCCCGGAAACGGTACTGGGCTCGGATAAGACGATTAATGCCTCCCACTTGATGCTCATGGAGCAGGTGGGCGAGTAGGTCGCTGGTGGCTACGGGGTACCGCGCGAAGGAGAATTGCGTACCGGGCTCTAAGGGTGTGGCACTGAGTTCACCCTGGTAGAGTCGCCACATCCGAGTGCCCCAGTGTTTGTCAAAGCCGCCGGTGCCCGTGACGTACCAACCGCCAAAGCGCTCAGCCAGCGGTTGGCTATGTCCCGACTGGCCGGGATGGAAGGTGTCGAGACTGCCACCGCCGGGACCCGGAGCCACCGATTTCAGGGACAATCCGGGGACCTGGAGCGTGTCCTCATTGGCGTGGCAGTTCATGCAGCGCCGGGCCCGCTCCACCACCACCCGGGAGTCGCTCCGGGGAATGTCGAAGATGTAGAAGACGGCCCCGAGTTGGGCGTCGAT
>JAPLUH010000153.1 GCA_026397675.1 Verrucomicrobiota bacterium | reverse complement strand
CCCGAGGCGAGCGCTTCGAGATCTGGGTCCCCGCCTTCCCCGCCATTCTGCGGACCTGCCCTTGCCCGATGGCATTGGCAACTCCAGTCTCAACCCACGCATGAGCCTTGGTGCCTCACTCCAGATGCTGTCGACCGACTTCGACGGCACCATCCACGACGATTTCGGTGATCCAAAAATCCCGCACGCATTGCAGGAACGCATCGCCGCTTTCCAAGCCCGCGGCGGTCACTGGGTCATCAACACGGGGCGCGACATGGCCAGCCTGATGGAAACCCTGGGCCGAGCCCGGGTTTCAGTGCAGCCCGATTACCTGATACTCGTTGAGCGCGAAATTTTTGAGCGCAAGCACGACCGATTCTTGCCGGTGGAGCCGTGGAACAGCCGCTGCACCGAAGACCACGCTCGCTTGTTCCAGTCGGTGGCGACGGAAATGGAACAGCAAATCCAATCCCTTTCGGCACGCCACGGAGCCACCTTTTACAGTGACGCCTTTTCACCCCTGTGCGCCATCGCTCAGTCCAACCAGCAAATGGATGAAATTCACGCCGAGTTGGACATCTTCTGTGAAGGTCACCCCGACCTGGTCGCCGTGCGCAACGACATCTACATACGCCTGAGCCACCGGGGCTACAGCAAGGGCACTGCCCTGTCCGAACTGGGCCGCATCCTGGGCATCGGACCCGAGGCACGGGTGGCTGCCGGCGATCATCTCAACGACCTGCCCATGCTGCGCCGCGAACATGCCCATCATTTAATTTCGCCCTCCAATGCACTGGCTGCCGTGCAACTGCAGGTCCGGGCGGAAGGCGGTTGGATCGCCAGCACGACCGCCGGGAACGGGACCCTGGAAGGGCTGATTCGTCTCGGGTTCTGAACTTGAATCCGTTTTCTTAGCCTCGTGTCCACCTTGCAACTGACCGAAGCATTCTTCGCCAAGGCCGCGGGCTGGGAAGTGATGAAACACGCCCGGGCTTTGCTCGCCACGGGCAAGGTGCTGTCCTCGAATTGGACACCGCCCCTGCTGAAAGGGGTGGTCATGTCTGATGCCACCTCGCTGCGGGCTGGGCTAGTCATCCGGCATGAACTGGACATCGAGAACATCTGCTCGTGCCGGCAATCGCGGGAATGGGGAACGTTGTGCGCCCATTCGATCGCCGTCGGCCTGCACCACTTGAAGCCGGCCGGAGCCGTGCCAGCCCCGACTGGAAACGGGGCGGGCTCGTCCAGAAGCGCTTCAGAAAGCCCGTCCAACGCCGGTCGATCCTCCGGACCCGGATCCAAGACCCCGCTTTCCAACAAAGACCCCGTCCGCCTGCGTCGATCCGAGACCGGCAAACCGCTGGAAATCCAGGTCGTCTTCCCGCCCAACCTGGCCGAAGCGATGATCCGGGATCGCGTGATGGTGATGTTTGAGGGAGTCACCGCCAACAGCCGCGCCCCGCTCAATGCGCTCATCCAGTCCGGGCCCTTCCGATTGTCGGAGGCCGACACGCGCCTGCTCGACGCGGCCGAATTGGCTGCCGGCGGGGATACTCCGGGCATGATCCAGCTCAGCGGATCTGCCCTCGTGCCGCTGCTGCGGGCCATGTCCGGTCATGGCCAACTCACCCTCGGACGCAAGACCGAGTTGACGGTCTTACGAGAACCCGCGCCCTTGCCCCTGAGTGCACACCTCGAAGTGTCCGGCGAGATTAGCCTGAGCCTAAAGACTCCAGTCAAAGGAGCGGCACTGGTGAGCAGCCCCGATGAAACCTGGCTACTAACCGCCAATACGCTCCAGCCCCTGGGATTGTCTCCAGCCCTGCGAGGCGTGCTGCAGTCGCCCCAACGGGTACCTCGATCGGACGTTCCCCGCTTTCTCTCCCAAGACTGGCCCAAGCTTTTCGGAACGCCGGGCCTTGAGGCCGATTTCAGCCCCGAAGACTTCGTGCTCGAACCGGCCCCTCCGAAGTTCCTGCTCCAGTTGACCGGTGGACTGGCCATGCTGACGGCCCTGCTGCAATGCCGCTACGGCGCGCGCATCATGACCGTCGGCGTCACCGCGCGCGAGGAGGCCGCCTGGATGCCTGACCCCGCCAACGCGCGACGCTACACGGCCCGGGACTTGTCCGCCGAACACACGGCCTTCATGCGCCTGCGGCAGGCCGGATTCTCGGGCCCCGATTCGCAGGGCCGCTGGCAGCTCAACGGACAAGAACGCGTGCTGACCTACTTCTCGCGCCTTCATCCAAGGTTGGAACGCGAGTGGGAGGTGTCGCTGGAGGAGCGCCTCGAGACGAGCACCCGCAAGAACTTGGTGCGCGTGGAGCCCCGGTTTCAAATCACGCCCTCGGGGGAACGCTGGTTCGACCTCGAAGTCTCTTACGTGGCCGAAGACGGAGAGCGCTTCAGTGCCGCCGACATTCAGCGATTGGTGCTCGGGGGTGGCCAGGGCAAATCCCGCTCCGGAAAAACCATCCTCATCGACACCGGTGCGGTGGAGGAATTGCAAGAGGTGCTGCTCGACTGCTCGCCCGACCAACGCGACGGACGGTACCGAATGGGAACGGCGCAGGCAGGATTTCTGGACGCCTCGCTGCGAGAACAAGGCCACGCGGTCCAAGCACCCGCGGCTTGGCGAGAACGGGTCGCCCAACAAACCGGAATAGCGATGCAACAGTGCCCACCGCTGGGTGCGCTGGAGTCAGTCTTACGCCCGTACCAAAAACAGGGCGTCGCCTGGCTACGATTCCTGCGCGACCACGGCTTCGGGGGCATTCTGGCCGACGAAATGGGTCTGGGTAAAACCATTCAAGTCTTGGCCCATTGCGCCTCACTCAATGCAGCGGCGGGCGCCCAACCTCTTCGCCCCACCCTGATTGTCTGCCCCACCTCGCTGGTCACCAACTGGGCCGCTGAGGCCGCGCGCTTTGCTCCCAAGCTCCGTGTTCTCGTGCTGTCCGGGCCACAACGCCACAAGCTCTTTGCGCAAATCCCCACTCACGATTTGGTGATCACCAGCTACGCGCTGCTTCGGCGCGATATCGAGCAACACCGGGATCACGCCTTCGACACGGCGGTGCTCGACGAAGCGCAACACATCAAGAACCGCAGTACGCAAAACGCCAAGGCCGTGAAGGCCATCCCGGCGGACCACCGACTGGTGCTGACGGGCACCCCGCTGGAGAACTCAGTCCTCGATCTCTGGAGCCTCTTCGACTTCCTCATGCCCGGCTACCTGGGCAGCTCCGATGATTTCCAAGACCGTTACGAAATCCCCATCTCCAAGGAGCGGGACAAGGGCGCGATGGCCCGACTCGGCAAGCGCATCCGGCCGTTCCTGCTGCGCCGCCTCAAAAAAGACGTGCTACAAGAACTGCCCGCCAAGCTTGAGCACGTCTCCTACTGCGATCTCACACCGGCCCAGTCCAAGGTGTATGCGCAGGTCTTGGCCGCGACCCGCAAGCAGGTCGACACGGCCGTCGAGGCCAACGGACTGGCTAAGAGCCGGATGGTGATCCTCACAGCGCTGCTGCGCCTGCGCCAAATCTGCTGTGACCTGCGCCTCCTCGACACCGAAGAGGCCAACGCGGCAGCCGCCGAAACCGAATCCTCGCCCGACGATTCGGGCAAACTGCAACTCTTTGGCGAACTGCTCGACCAGAGCCTCGACGGTGGGCACCGGCTCCTCGTGTTCAGCCAGTTCACGCGAATGCTCGGTTTGCTGAAGGAAGAGCTGAAGCGGCGCGAGGTCGAGTTCTGCTACTTGGATGGTTCGACCCAAGACCGCGCCGGCGAAGTCGCGAAATTCCAGTCACCGTCAGGCCCTCCGGTGTTCCTCATTTCGCTCAAGGCGGGCGGCGTGGGCCTCAACCTCACGCAAGCCGACACCGTGGTGCACTTCGATCCCTGGTGGAATCCGGCCGTCGAAGATCAGGCTACCGACCGAGCTCACCGCTTCGGTCAATCCCGCGTGGTAAGCAGCTACAAGCTCATCACCCGCGGTACGGTCGAGGAGAAGATCGTCAGCCTGCAGCAACGCAAGCGGGAGATCATCGCCTCCACACTCACCGGTGAAGAGGCCTTCGCCGAAACCCTTAGCTGGGACGAGATTCGCGAACTGCTCGACTAAGCCGTAACGAGGCAGTTCTTGGCCCAGGGTCGAATTAGGCTGTCGGACGCTTTCGGTGCAACTGCCAGGATCCGTAGGCCATGAGCCACGGACAAGAACAGGCCAGCGCGTTGACCCAACCCAGGTAGAGGGCCATCCGCTGGGGCTGCCTATCCATCCATGCTTGGCCAAACTCTATGGATGGCGGCGAGGAATTCTCGCGCATCGATTCGGCCCACCGCGCCGCCCGAAAGTGCACCAAACCATTGAAAAGCACCCAACCCACCAGTGTATTCAGCAAGAGCACCCTGCGCCACGGAAAGCGGGCAGGCTGAAACCAGCGAAGCCCTAACAAAACCGGAGGCAGGATTAGAAATCCTATCAGACTCAGCGCGTACATCCAGCCATTCACAACCCGGCCAGTCTCCATTAATGAATTTGGGAATGGCCAGCGACAATCTGAACCCTAAGTTATCAGGTCATGAATTCCCGTCTCCCTTTAGCATCAGGAGATTCGCATCGTGATCAGGTCTTTCCGTGTTCCCTCGCCTCGTCCCGTTCCGCCTTCACCCTGATCGAACTGCTGGTGGTCATCGCCATCATCACCATCTTGGCGGGCATGCTCTTGCCAGCACTCGCCAAAGCAAAACTCAAGGCCAAGGAGATCAATTGCCTGTCGCATTTCCGGCAATGGGCCATCGCCTCCAACCTGTACGCCTCGGATGACGCCCGCGGTCGATTGCCCATGCTGGGTGACGTCGGCAACAACCCGTGGGACGTGGCTGATGCGATGATCCCGGCAGTTCAAAAATACGGACTCACCGTGCCAATGTTCTTCTGCCCGGTCCGCACCGCCGAATTAATCGAGGCGCAACAGTGGCTCCAGCAGCAACGCAAGCGAACCCTCGCGAGCAACGACGATCTAAAATATTACTACAACCAGCGATGGACCTTTGGCTTCGCCATCATGCAGCACAGTTGGTGGGTGCCTCGTTCCGGACAACCGGGGTACAAAGTCATGCCCTCCACCACGCGGGTGAACACCAATTCGATGGTCGAAGGATGGCCCACGCGACTGGAAGACGCCGGCGCATCCACCAGCCCCATCATCACCGACACGCTCTACAAGGACGGCTTCGAGACCAATCTTCAGAAGGCTTGGGGCGGGCATCCGACGATGAAGGCCGACTCCGGTTTCCAAATCCAGGGCGGCCGGGCGGCCTCCATTAGCCGCGCCTTTGCCGACGGTCACGCCGACCTCGCTCGAGCCAGCGCCATCGTCTGGCGTCACTACGGCAACTGGACGAGTTTTTACTGAGAAGACACCCGAACCCTCCCGGGTCGCGCCGGGGGACTGGCGAGTGCCACTGCTGTAAGCGCGAACAAGGCCAGCATAAAGAAGAGCGCGTTGGGAGTTCTCGCCGTCCAAGGTTGCCACGGCCAAGGAAAGTCAAAAAAAACGAAGTTCAAGGCGAAGTAGACCCAAGCCGAGCCGAGCAAGGTTCGACGCAGCGACCGGCCACTGTCCGGTTCCCGATCCTGATCCGCGATCCACCAGGCCGCGGAGAGACTCGCCCAAACCAATGGCAATCCCAGCAACAGGACACCCAGGATCCAGAAAGTCCCGACGGTACCCGCCCATCCGATCGCCACGGGGTTCTCGATGCCCCGGATTAAAAAAGTCTTCCCTGCGATCGGCACCACGGTCACCAAGGTGATGAGCCACGCCGGCCACCGACGACCCACGACCACGGCCACCAGAGGAATCAGGCCCAGGTGCAAACCGGGATCGTAAATCGCCTGGATGCGTGGAAATGGCCCCCACTCCGAAGCCACGAGGAGTCCCAGATGGAGGGTCAAAACCGCGAATTCAACCGGCGGGGTCCACCCCTTCTCTGGATCGACGGTGTGGGCGATGAGCTTGCGGTTCCGAATCAAGCCCACGGCAACAACCGTGGCCATGGTACAACCAAAGGTAGTCTCCATCCAATTCCACCAGTTCATGTGGGGCGCCAACCGAGTCCAGAGGCCGCCCTGAAACCACTCCGGATGCCACGCGTGCGCAGCCTGCAACGATTGTCCCAGAGGAAAACCCAGGGCCCCGCCGAAGAACCCCCAAAGCATCATTCGCACGGCCAGAACATCCCGCCGGTACACACCGCACCAGGCCCCGGCGACTGCAAGGGCTAGGAGCAGACCTCCCCAAACCTCACGACGCGGTTTGAGGACCGAATCCGGCTCCCACCGCCAGTCATCGGAGAAATAGATTCGCGGTAGGATCCGATGGGCTGGATCAAAGGGCTCATTGATCCACCCCACTCCAACCCGCTGAACGGCAATGAGGGCCAGCATCAAAAACAGCATCTCCCGAACCCGATATCGGATTCCGCCCAGACCCATTCCCAAAAACAATCCGAAGAACCCGATCCAGATTCCCCCTTTGATGGCCAGTCCCAACATACCCCAGCCAAGCGCCGCCACGTTGCCGATCAGAGCAGCGTCTTGAGTCAGTCCGATGGTCTGGCCGTAGGTCTCTGTTCCGCCGAAACCCATGGCCACGGTCGCCAGAGCCACTGCCCGTGCGGATGCCAACGGCGGCAGGTGAGGTGCCAAACGCAATGCGAGAACCAGCGCGACCAGCAGACCGGCCATCATCGCCCCGGTCTCATGGCCATACTGCCCGCGGATTCCCCAACCCATTCCTCCAGCCAAGGCCGTCACCAACACTGTCACCAACACCGTCACGAAAGCCTGAGCGGGAGCCTCCAGGAACGCTCGATGAGCGAGGGCTTGCGGAACATGTTTCGGGGGCATAGGAACCAGCCTCCAATCCTGAGTTACTCCTGTCCAAACCAATCCCCCACCCCAATCGTTTCCAGCAGCATTAGAGCAGGATCCCAATCCGAGGACAAAAGCACTCAGAGGGTACGGTGAAAAGGCCTTGACCAAACCAAGAACTCGTCACCAATTTCGACATTAATCCCGGGTAGCTCTCGTTATCCACCGACAGCTGCTTTCGGGATTTTGATCGGAGATCAGACACCATGACACCGAAAGCCCAGCCCTCGTCCGAGGTTCCCATTCGCCTCTCTCTCTCCGCGCCACGGCCGCAGCGACGCACTCAGGATGGCTTCACGCTCATCGAACTGCTGGTGGTCATCGCCATCATCGCCATCTTGGCGGGCATGCTTCTGCCGGCGCTGGCCAAGGCCAAGGCCAAGGGCAATGGCATCATGTGCCTCAACAACACCAAGCAGTTGATGATGTCGTGGAAGCTCTACGTGGATGACCAAAACGGGAAGATCCCGCCGGCCTACTCGAGCAACCCCAACTTCAACTCCTGGGCCTACGGCAATCTCGATTGGAACACCGCCAACCGCGACAACTGGGACGTCACCAACACCTTGGCCAAGGGCTCGATCTGGCGCTACACGGGCGGCACCCAGAAGATTTACAAGTGCCCCGCCGACACCTTCTTGACGCTGGGTGCCAACGGCAAACCCCGCCTCCGCAGCAACTCGATCAACTCGTGGGTCGGCATGCACGACGGACAACCCACGTGGTTCGGCAACAGCCCGCCCTGGCGCATGTTCCTGAAGGACTCCGACTTCGTGCAACCCTCCGACACCTGGGTTTTTGTTGATGAGCATCCCGACAGCATCAACGACGGGTTCTTCTGCACCGACATGAAGCCCGCCCCGAATCTGGCGCAGGCGGTCATGCCCGACCTGCCGGCCAGCTACCACAACGGGGCCTGTGGTTTTGCCTTCGCCGACGGCCACTCCGAAATCAAGCGCTGGCTCGACAAGCGGACGGTCGTTCCCGTCAAGCGCACCGGCTTCAGTCCCGGCAACCAAGCCAACAACCGCGACGTAGAGTGGCTCTGGAGCAAGACCACCCAGCGGTTGAATTGAGGTTGGACGGTGCGGGACATCGGTTGTCTCCGGGCTTGGAATGCGCCACGATAGCGACATGAGTTCAGCGGGGTTTCTGGCCCTTCGGGCGCGGCGGTTGCGACGCGGTGCGGCCATCCGCGAGATGGTGCAGGAGGTCCGGCTCCATCCCTCGGACTTCATCGCGCCGCTCTTTGTCCAAGAAGGTTGTGGGGCGCCGACGGCCGTGGGATCCATGCCTGGGGTCTTCCGGCTCAACCTCGACGACCTGGTCCGCGAGGCGCGAGAACTCTTCGAACTAGGCATTCGCGGCATCGCGCTCTTTCCGGTCACACCCAGCGAACTCAAGACTCCGGACGGACGCGAGGCGCTGAATCCCGACTGCCTAGTGCTGCGGGCCGTGCGTGCGATCAAGGCGGCAGTGCCCGAGTTGGTGCTCTTCACCGACATCGCCCTCGATCCGTACACCAGCCACGGACATGACGGCCTGTTAACCGCCGATGGCCACGATGTGGACAACGACGCCACGGTCACCGTGCTGGGAGAAATGGCCGCCTTGCACGCGGCGGCAGGCACCGACTTCGTGGCCCCCAGCGACATGATGGACGGCCGGGTGCGGGCCATTCGCCACGCGCTCGATTCGGCAGGGCACGGAAACACCGGCATCCTGGCCTACAGCGCCAAGTTCGCCTCGGCCTATTATGGCCCCTTCCGCGAAGCCGTCGGCAGTGCTCAGGCAGCCGGCACCCGATCGCTCGACAAGCGCACCTACCAACTCAATCCAGCCAATCCACGGGAAGCCCTGAAAGATGCCCTGCTCGACGAACAGGAAGGGGCCGACGCGCTAATGGTCAAGCCGGCGGGTCCCTACCTCGACATCCTCGCCGAATTGCGGCGGCAAACACGAC
>JAPLUH010000400.1 GCA_026397675.1 Verrucomicrobiota bacterium | reverse complement strand
CAACTCCGGATTTCAGCAGGTACAAGCGCGGCCTACGCCACCGCCTTCGAACATTCCTTGATCGAGGAAGCCACCCGTCTGTGCGGCTGACGAACAACGGGTCAGGCCCGGTTGTGCAAGATTCTGCGGTGCCTCAAACTTCTTGATGGCACGGGTCGAGAATCACCGTCCCACCCGGTCCGCCAGGTTGGCCGGAAGATCGACAAATAGTTGGGGGAAATAGAACTCGAGGATTTTTGCGGGGAAACCCGGCTGCAGGGGACCTTTTGGGCTGGGCGACTCGATGAGACCTTCCCGGAGCCCGAGCTTGATGATCTCGGCGGAGACCGTCGCCCCTTTGCCGGTGATTTCTTGCGCACGGGCGCGGGGAATCTTGCCCTCGTCGATCAGGGTCCGCACCACGCGCATGAGTTCCTCGCGGTAGCGTGTCAGGTGGAGCGTTTCGAACTGGAAGTAACGTTCGACTCGGGTCCGCAAGGCCGGCAGGCCGAGCAGGTCACTCATGAAGCGGATCTGATCGAGAATGGTTTCGAGAAAGAACCGACAAAAGGATGCCAGTCCGGCGTCTAACAGGTTGCCTCGTCCATCTAGGTCATTGCGTCGCCCGAGGTCGGCGGCTTGCAGTTCTTCGTAATATCGCGGCCGGTGCCGGGCCAGACCGCGAGAGAGGGTCCACAACCCGTTGCCATCCAAACCGTGGTGAATCATCAGGGCTTGGGAATGGAGACGGATGACCCGCCCGTTGCCGTCTCCGAAAGGATGGATCCAAGCCAACCGGTGATGCGCCGCTGCGATGGCGGTGAGGCGATCGGTCTCGATGATTTCCTTGGAGTTGTAGAACTGATGGAAGCGACCGAGGAATCGAGGGAGCGCATCGAACTGCGGGGGCGTATGTCGGCCCACGTCGACCATGAAGTGGCGCAGTCCGCCCGGTTCGACCCGATATGCCTTTCCGCTCGATGTCTTGGCCCAATGGAGCGGTTCGGGAAGCCGTTGGTAAAACTCTCGGTGCAGCCAGCAGAGAAACTCAGACCCGTACACATCCACCGTCTCCGCCGATAGTCGCTCCACCATAAACTTCTTCACCGCGATGTGGGCGAAGCCCAGTTGCTGGTGGTTGCGCTGGGTTTCATCGGCCGAGAAGTCCTGCCTCAACGCCCGTTCGATGTCCCGCGGTGTGGTTTTGTGTCCTTCAATCAGGTTCGAGTAGTAACAGTTCATCGCCCGGACCAAACCGGCGACCCGGCGAAGGACCTCGGGCGCATGAACCTGTCCTGTGAGGCGGCCGGATGCCGACAGGATGTCGACATGATGTCGACAGGTGAGTCTGGCCAGCGTGTCTCGCCCGGCCACCGGAAGGAGCGGCTCCATCGAAGTCGGGGTGGAATACGCTGCAATCATGAAAAACCGAAAATCTATTCGATGATCAATAAAATTTTAAAACCGCTTTAAATAAAGGCTAAAAACAAATTGATAGCCGCACTTTAAGTGGAATTCCGAA
>JAPLUH010000395.1 GCA_026397675.1 Verrucomicrobiota bacterium | reverse complement strand
GCGGAACTTGGCGGCCACGTCCCCGGACCCGAGCGACGAGGCCTTCGTGCGCCACGCCTTCGATCAGCTCTTAGGTTTCGAGCCCGGGCCCGCCGAACTTCAGGCGGCCCTCGAGGCGCTGCGTGGGCCTTTCGCCGGATCTGCCGGAGAGGCGGGCGGCAAGGTCGGTCCAGCGACGGGCGCATCAGCCGTAAAGGCTCAGAAAACTCAAGCTCAGGCGCAGCAGGACGCCCCGATGCCAGCCCGAGCCCAACTCGTGTGGTCGCTGGTCAACCATGGTGATTTTGTGACGCTCCGATGAACTCTATTCCAATCATCTCGTCTATCCCGACCATGACTTCCGCTCCCTCGGTCGGGGCTTCGCACTCACTGGACCCTGCCCATGGGCAGACGCCGCTGCATCCCCGCCGGGCCTTCCTCGCCGACCTCGGCATGGGCTTCACCGGACTGGCCCTGGGCACGCTCCTCCAGCGAGAAGCCAGAGCCGCCAGTTCGGCCCTATGGACGCCCCCCGACGGTCGCCCGCATTTCACGCCGAAGGCCAAGAACGTGATCTGGCTCTTCATGAACGGTGGGGTCAGCCACATGGAAAGCTTCGACCCGAAGCCCATGCTCACGAAGTACGCGGGCAAGACCATCGCCGAGACCCCGTTTGCCTCGGTGCAAGATCCGAAGAAGCTGGCCCTCGAACGGCTGGTGGTGCCCGACGCCAACGGCAACCAGCGAAACACCCTCTTCCCGCTCCAGGTGGGCTTTCGCAAGCACGGGCAGAGCGGCATGGAAATCAGCGACTGGTTTCCCCACATCGCCGGGCATGCTGACCGGTTGGCGCTCGTGCGCTCGCTGTGGACCACCGACAGCAACCACGGCGCGCAAACGCAGTTCCACTCCGGCCGTCACCAGAACGACGGCGACTTCCCCAACCTCGGCGCCTGGGTGCATTACGGGTTGGGTTCGCTGAACGAGAACCTCCCGCAGTTCGTGTCGATGGGCACGCGGGAGTACTGGAACCAGCGCGACGGCCACTACCTCGGGCCCGCCCACGACGCCGTGCCGCTGCGGATCGATCCAGCCCATCCCCTCGACTTCGCCCGGGCCGAGCACGCCTTGGTCGGAGCAGGCCAACGCGGCGGCATCGACCTCATCCGCCGGCTCAACGAACTGCGGGGCATCGAGTACCCGGACGATCCAGCCATGGCCGCGCGAATCGCCTCCTACGAACTGGCCTACCGCATGCAGTCATCGGTGCCGGAGGTGGTCGACTTCGCCAAAGAAACGGCTGAAACACAGGCGCTCTACGGCCTGGACCTGCCGCACTGCCGCGAGTTCGGTCGCCAACTGCTCGCTGCGCGCCGGATGGTCGAGCGGGGCGTGCGGTTCATCCAAATTCAGCATGGCGGCGGCGGCGCCGGAGCCTGGGATGCGCACTCGGGCCTCAAGGCCAACCACGAAGGTCTGGCCCGGGCCGTGGACCAACCCATCGGCGGCCTGCTCACCGACTTGCATCGCCGCGGATTGCTCGACGAGACACTGGTGGTCTTCGCCACCGAGTTCGGCCGCACCCCCGGCACGCAGGGCTCCGACGGCCGCGACCACCACATCTTCGGCTTCAGTGTCTGGATGGCCGGTGGCGGGCTGCGACAAGGCATCGTGCACGGGGCCACCGACGAGATCGGCTTTCACGCCACCGAGAATCGCCACTACGTCACCGATATCCACGCGACGATCTTGCACCAACTCGGCCTCGACTCCCGCCGCCTCGAAATCCCCGGCCGCAAGCGCCTCGACATCGACCACGGCCAACCCATCCGCGAACTCATCGGGTGACTGTGATTCGTCCGGCACCCACCCGGGCCACAGCGATCCGACTCGGCGGTCTACGCTCCAAGATCCGTCGGAAACCGAAGATCCTGTTGCCGGGGACCCGGCGCGGGTGGTGACCCATGGTGACAACCAACCTCTGTTCAAGGCGTCGAGTGGCGAACAGCAGCCAATTCCGATTCGGAAAATCGTTCCCTGACCCCGATTCGCCGATTTCCCGAGTGGTGGAGGCGGGTTGAAATCATCCGCAAGATCGGTCAGATTAACAAAGGCATGCGAATCTCGGGCGACGATACAGACCGGCCGTGGCGGAAATCCCGCCTCGCTGCCCGCATCCTGTTCCGGAAGGAGGCTGGGCGCATGACGGCCCGTGATCAGCGCATCGGGCGACTGCTCGCTCACGATCCGGAAGTCACCAACCGCCTGATCCAACAGGGGATTTATTCCATCCGATACCAGGGACGCCGCATCGGAGACCGCAAACATGAGTTCGACCAAAACTTGGGACTGGTGGCGCGGTGAGGTGGATTGGAGCACGCCGGCCGGGCGGTTGCTGCGCACCTTTTTCGACGGGTTGCCAACCGACCGCAAATTCCACTTCATCCTCTTCAGCTCAGCGCCGCTCCAACTGACGCTAAACCGTTCCTGGACCAGCGCCGACGTGGATTTGTTTTCCAACGACGATGAGGACCATCATGAGCGAATCCGCAGCCTGGGTCTCGGCAAGGGACAGGCCGATCTCTACCTGGAACTCGGCTACCGGCTCAGCTTTCGCACCACCCCATTGATGGCTGAGCGGGCGAAGGTTGTATCCTTGGGGCACATCACGGTGACCATTCCGCATCCCTTGGATATTCTGATCGCCAAATTGGCGCGCCTCGATGCCAAGGATCTCTTGGCCTTCCGGCGGGTAATCGACCTCACCGGGCACCCCACCCAGGAAGAATTGACCCAAGAATTGCAGAATGCCGTGGACCTGTTTCGACCGGCGTTCGAAGAGGAATCCCCCAACCTGTATCCCACCAATTCGGTGCGCCTGTGGCGGGAACTCTGGCAGGCCCCCTTGGATGTCGGACGGGATATCGTGGCTCCAGCCTTGGCCCGTCGTCGCGCCGGTAATGGCGATCCGCCCCCGGACTACCAACGGTCCTTGGCGGATTGAGGTGCAAGATCGAGCCTCACCCACTTCCGGACTTCGCAAGGGGCAAACTCAACGTTACGTCGCCGAGGGTGGTGACCCCGGCAGAACATCCATTGGCCTCTTTGATTTAGTAACAGCAGCTGAGTCTGATCGAGTAATCGTTCCCTGATCGGGATTCCGAAGAGTTGCGTCCCCGGTCACTTAGTTTCAGGCCGGATTCGAAACCACGGAGTTCACCGTGCGTTTACCTTGAAGAGAGACGGTGAGGGTTTAGGGAGAGGGCCAACGCTAGATCTCGACGCCCGGGTCATCGCGGATGACGACGGACATGGGCGCGACGATTGCAGAGGGGAACAGGACGAAGTTGAAGCCTCTAAATCCTCGCGCGCGTGCGGCGTCGGATGGGAAACGGACGGCACCGAATCTTTGCTGTCGGGCTACCGCATCGCCGAAACGTTGGAGCTTGGTGGGAGCAGGCTCGAACTCCCATGGGGCCTGCAAATCGGCCTCGGTGAGTTGGAGTGCGGCAAGGACGTCGAAATCCCAGAGGTCAATGACCGGGACACTCAAGTCGATGAATTAGAGAACTTGGGTGAGCAGGCGCGGAGATTTATTGGCATGCCGCTCCCATTCCGCTCCTGCGGTGGAGGCATCCTCCGCGCCGTAAAGGGCGAGCGAGGCGACGGTGTTCACCCGATAGGCATAGCCGGTGGTGTAGAGGAAATTTGGCGGGGTGCGGCTGGAGAACGCATCCTTGGAAACGAAGCGCCGTAGCTTGGCCGTGATCGGGGGGCAAACCGGAAGCGCCTGAAGAAGCTTGGAAAAATCAGGCGTCATTCAGGTAGGTTGGCCAGAAAGGATGCCGTAAACGAAGCCAGCGACATCCAGCACGCGGCCTTCGCGAATCCACACGATGGGCGCACGGTTGCGCATGTTCTCATTGGGTGCGTTGAGCCACTTTCTGAATTGCTCGTCGCCGAAGTCGGGGGCTCGAAGCAACGCGATGTCGGAAAAGGGCTGAAGCAGCTCTTGGAGCGAATCGGCGTCGGGGGTCTTGCTGAGCGCAGCCTTGTTGTTGCGACCGATGAGGCGACCGATCTCGATGACATCCATACCGAAAATCCCAGCAATAGGCTTGATTGAGAGGCGGCCGCGCACGGAGCGGAGGTCGGCGTTGGCCACGCTGACGACCGGAGCGACCGGCTTGATGGCGGATTGGATCCGCTTAACACGGAACTTGCGCTGGGCGCGGAACTTGGCAAACGCGGCTCTCAGGTCGGGCTGGCCGACGAGATCAGCGACGACATTCGACGGGTCGTGGAAAGTAGCATAAATACGCTCTACCAAGGCCTCGTGCACGGCCACAGGCAGCGCACTGCCGGAGAAGAAGAAGAAAGGATGTTCCCGCTTGGAGTCCTGCAAGCCGGCCAAGTGCGTGAGCACGCTTTGGGCAAAGGCAAGATTCAGCTTGGGAGCCTTACCGAAATCAACCCACATGAAGTCAGGCGGAGTGGTGAGTTGCGCGATGGCATCAAGCTTGCAGGATGTGACATTCCACTCTGGGCTGGGGAGGGCCTTCGTTACCGAAGCGGGCAAAGTGGCGCGACTGGGCGCGGCATAAGCAAATTTAAGATGAGCCACGATCTGAGAGTAATCCTATAGTTTACCGTTAGTCTACCTATAGTTGAAATTATCCACCGCCGAGGTCCGGTGCCGTATTTCGCCAGCAGATCGCTCAGATTATTTCGGCTCCTGTGCCGCCGCAACACGCCTGCCACCAATCATTCGATGCGAGTGCTGGTAAGAGTGCTCGCCCCAGTCTTCGGTCTAGTGAAGCCCACACCCTCGAGGCTCACGCCTTCGGGAACGTGAGGCGATGGGTCCTCTGGATCTTGTCCCGCCACTCATCGGGTACTCCCGCAGCAGCAGCGAACTCCGGCCAGCGTTTCACCGCAGTCTGAACTTGTTCCAGAATCGTCGCAGCGCGCCCGCGCTTCATGAGCGCCGAGCGGGCGCACTGCACGAAGTCTTCCCGCGTAAAACCATCCCGCTTCCCGTTCAACGTCATCTGGTGGGTGCCGGTCCACGCGCCTGTGGGATTGTAGCTGTAGGTCACATCAAAAGCCGGTGCGAGCGACCACTCACCGAGTGGGTTCATCAGGAATGCGATGTTCTTCACATGGTCGTCCTGATTCCGCGCGACGACGTTGAACACCATCCGGCGGAACTGCTCCTCCACGGCCGACATCGGCAGCTGGAGCCGACGGATCGCCAGCAGCGCCTGCTCGTAGCCGTAGGCTCCGGCCTGGTTGAAATCGAAATGGGCCAGGGCGCACAGCGACTGCAGATGCAGTTTCTGCCCGTCCGCCAGCCGGTCGAAACGGCGGGTCATAAAATGCCGCCGCCCATTCTCTTCCAGCAGCCGGCACTCGCTCATGGTGATGCCCGCCGCTTCCGCCATCCGGTGATAGGCAAACTCCACGGCCCCGTAACCCTTCGGGTCGTCCCGTTCCTTGTCTCGGTTCCCATCCACACCGTCGAATTTCAGCAGCCAGTACTCGAAGCCATCGCCCGCCGCGATCTGGCCTGATCGCACCTCGTGGGTTTGAGGGTTCCACGCGATCACCGCCTTAGCCCGCGCGCCACCGGCAGACGTTCCCACGGTCAGGATGTCGCGCAGGGCCTTCGCTTTTCCCGCCGCATGAAGATGCCCCTGCAACTGCCCGCGATGTGTTAGCACCTCGCCCGCCAGCCGCACCAGCGCATCCACTTCCAGCTTCGAAGCCTTACGCGGCTTCGGCCCCAGCACCGGCGCAAACTCCAGCGCTCCCATGCCGCGCGTGCCGGTGTAGCAAAGTCGATCCACCGCGCTGAAGCTCTCCGGCGAACGCCCCTGCGTGGCAAGCCATGCGTCGATCAGCGCATTCCCGAACTTGTCTGGCAGCGAATCTGCGAGCAACCCCGGCAGGCCGTGGAAGGTATTCCGTGGCAGCTCGGGAAACTGATGCACTTGCCCGCTCAGCGGCATCACTAACGGCGACAGTTGGATCCCGCTGCGGGCGAATTGAGAATCGTACTCGAAGGCCGCGACATTGCGCCCTGCTTCAAGCGAGACCGCGCCGATCGTCCGACCCCAGAGCTGCACCTTCGCGATCATGCCCGCTCACCCCATGTCCATGGGCCCGTCAGGGAGGGAGCCGCCGTGTTGCCCGAGGCACGCCGCCGATTCCGGCCGGCCTGCTTCAACTGCGCCATTGGGCTGGCCACCGCCTCCGGTATGAGTAAATCGAGGCGCTCCACCAGCCCCAGCACTCGGCAGACCCGCAGAAACCCGGACAACTGCGTCGCGGACGCGCCCAACTCCAGCCGCTGCACCGTCCGCAAGCCCAGGCCCGCCTGCTCTGCGAGTTGCCCCTGCGTCAAATTCTTCGCCAGCCGCAACTGCGCCAGCCGCTCACCCAGCAGCTGGAGCAACGCTTGATCATTGATGTTTTTTGACGCATTCAAACAC
>JAPLUH010000404.1 GCA_026397675.1 Verrucomicrobiota bacterium | reverse complement strand
GTAGTTCCAGGCGCCGTTCGTCCACAGGGCTGCAGGAATTCGCACTTCGCGATGAGCTCCGTTTCCTAGTGGCATCAACAGACGGATTCCGACCATGTCGCCGGTGGCAGGCAGGAAACGACTGATGCTCCAAGAGCGGCGGTCGGTCTGATTCTCAAAGTGGAACTGCGAACGCCAGGCTTCCGAAGGCTT
Source organism: Verrucomicrobiota bacterium (assembly GCA_026397675.1). GTDB lineage: Bacteria > Verrucomicrobiota > Verrucomicrobiia > Limisphaerales > UBA9464 > SXXZ01. The sequence continues at coordinate 3,416 of JAPLUH010000404.1, read as the reverse complement.
CTCGTTGGCGGACTTGCCCAACATGAGATTTTCCTGCCGATGTTTGGCCTGGGGAATGAGGTTCTCTCCGCTCCAATACAGGGCGAGCGAGAGGAGTAACCCCACCGTGATGTAGGGGACGATGGTTCGCCACAAGCTGATTCCGGCCGCCCGGATCGCTGTCAATTCGTGATGACGCGCGTGGTTGGTCAGGGTGTAGAGCAGCGACAGCAGTAGCGCGATGGGAAGGGTGGTGTTCAGTAGTTCGGGCAGACCCCAGACATAGAACTCCAGCACTCCGACCAGGCTTAGCCCGGCCTTTTGGAACCGGGTCATGTCACCCAAAAGGTCGAAGGCGATCCAGAACAGCGTGAAGCCGCTGAGGCAGACGCCCAGCGGCAGCAGGAGTTCCCGGAGCAGGTAGCGGTCGAGGAGGCGCATCGGACGCGGCAACCTTATGCAGGATCGATTCGGTTGACCAACTGCGGTTTGCAGAGCTTCTCCTGCGCGGCCGGGGGCTGCGGCTGGGCCCGGGCTCATGGAGGGATCGTTGGGTTGGCTCTGCGGGGCTGGGCCTGCGCTCGCAGGGATCGTTCGGGAGGTAGGGCTTTCGCGCTGTCGCGCTTTTGGGAAATAGGGTGCTGCGATCCAATGCTCGCTGCGGTCCAGTCCCGCTGACGCCGGTGTGTGTCTGGGGGTGGTGAGTTTTTGTTGGGGAGGGGTTGATGGGGAATGGGGATTTGAGATCCGAGGGTACGTTCCGTGGGGGGCGTCGGCGGGACTGGGCCTGCGCTCGCAGGGATCGTTCGGGAGGCGGGGCTTTCGCGCTGCGCGCGATGGGGATTGGGTTGCTGCGATCCAATGCTCGCTGCGGTCCAGTCCCGCTGACGCTGGTGTGTGGCCGGGGGGTGGTGAGTTTTTGTTGGGGAGGGGTTGATGGGGAATGGGGGTTTGAGATCCGAGGGTGCGTACGTTCCGTGGGGGGCGTCGGCGGGAATGGGCCTGCGCACGCAGGGATCGTTCGGGAGGCGGGGCTTTCGCGCTGCGCGCGATGGGGATTGGGTTGCTGCGATCCAATGCTCGCTGCGGTCCAGTCCCGCTGACGCGGGTGTGTGGCTGGGGTATGGGTGGGTTTCCGTTGGGACTGGGGATTAGGGATCGGGGGCGGTGGTGTGTGAACTGCCCGGACCGCTTCCCGGTTGCGTTGACGTGGGTGGGAGGTCTCCGTAGTTTGCTGCCCCATGTCCGCGTTGCTTGATTCGCTGGTTGAATTGATCCGCCGCTCGTCTGCCGAGATTCCCGATGATGTGAATGCGGCGTTGGTCCGTTCTCTGGAGTCCGAGAAGAAGGGGACCATCGCCGAGAGTGCTCTGAAGATTATTGAGCAAAACATCGAGCTGGCGAAGCGGAAGTCTCAGCCGCTCTGCCAGGACACCGGTAGCGTGCTCTTCTACGTGGATTGCCCCGTCGGCTTTGACCAAATCACCTTTGAGGAGACGGCTCGGGAGGCAGTGACGTTGGCCACTCGCAAAGGATACCTGCGGCAAAACTCGGTGGACTCGGTGACGGGTAAGAATGATGGCACCAACGTCGGTCCAGGTTCTCCGTCGGTTCATTTCCATCAGCATCGTTCGTCTGAGGTGCAGGTGCGTCTGATGCTCAAGGGAGGCGGTTGTGAGAATGTAGGGGCTCAGTATTCGTTGCCGCTCGAGAAGCTCCATGCCAGCCGGGATCTCGACGGGTGCCGCAAGGTCATCCTCGATGCCGTGTTGCAGGCGCAGGGCAAGGGCTGTGGTCCGGGCATTTTAGGGGTTTGCATCGGGGGTGATCGATCGACTGGCTATGCCATGAGCAAGACCCAGTTCCTACGTACTCTGGAGGACCGTAATCCGGATCCCGCTCTGGATGCGTTGGAGCAGGATGTGCTGAAGACGGCCAACGAATTGGGCATTGGCCCGATGGGCTTTGGGGGCAAGACAACGCTTCTGGGGGTGAAGATCACCGCTGCCAATCGGGTGCCGGCCTCGTATTTTGTCAGCGTCAGCTACATGTGCTGGGCCTTCCGTCGTCAAGGCATGGAGCTCAATGAGGCGTCCGGGATCCGCCGTTGGCTGTATTGACCAACTGAATGGCTTGAGCGGTAGGCTCCGAGCCCTCGCGGTGGAGTCTTCTGTAGATCGTTGACGCAAAAAGCCCGGGCGGATGCCCGGGCTTTTGTACGGTTGGACACACTAGGTCGCCTAGATCACTTCTCCGGCTGATCGTATTCGCCGAGCGGGCGGATCCAGATGTTGCGGAAGCGGACCGGATCTCCGTGGTCTTGCAGGCGGATGGGGCCGGTGCCGTCGTACTTGAAGTACTTCGGGGTGTTCTGGTGGCCGCTGGGACCGTTGAACTCCTGTTTGTGGTGCAGTGCCACGCCGTTGTGGATGACCGTGACGGAGGCCTTGCGGGTGACCTTGCCTTCGGTATCAAACAGCGGGCCTTCGAAGATCACGTCGTAGGTGTTCCATTGGCCGGGCTTCTTCATGGCGTTATGCAGCGGGGGCCACATGCCATAGAGACCACCGGCCTGACCGTCGGCGTAGGTCTTGTTGTTGTACACGTCGAGCACCTGCACTTCGTACAGTCCATGCAGGAAGAGCCCGGAGTTGCCGCGGCCCTGGCTTTCACCCTTGGGGGGATTCGGGGCGGACCATTCAAAATGGAGTTGGAAGTCCTTGAACTTCTCTTGGGTCTGGATGTCGCCGGTGCCCTTCACGACCTCGAAATAGCCGTTCTCGACCTTCCAGGGGGCCTTGCCGTCCTTGCCACCCTTCCACTTGGAAAGGTCTTTGCCGTCAAAGAGGACCACGGCGTCGGCCGGGGCCGGGGCCTGATGGCTGAAGGATTCACCTGGTTCTACTATGGGCGGGTTGGGGCGGTTTTTGTCGTGAACCTTCCACTTCTGTCCCGGGATTTGCGGGGTGTTGTCGTAGCCGACGCCGGCGGCGAAGGCGGTGGCCGTGGCGAGAGCCAATGGCAGGAGACGCGCGAGTGTGTTCATGGGAGCAGATGGAACTTGGATGTGCAAATGTTCCGGATCCGCTCTGCAAAACTCAACGCTGAAGTCCGATCCGATATTCGGGCCGTGGGAATGGCTGAGGAGTGGTGGAGGAATGCGGCGAAAGGGGGGGGGCATTTGGTTCCAGTTTGCCCCGACAAAAGCGCTTTTCGAGGGCGCGCCGGTGACCGAACCTGTTGGAGGAATGAATCACGCGCCCGGTTTTCTCGCCCTGGTCCAAGATGCCCAGACTCGCATCCAGGAACTCTCCATCGACGCCTTGCGTGAACGCCTCAAGGCCAACCCGTCGTTGGTCCTGCTCGACGTTCGCGAGGAGAGTGAGTGGGCTGCCGGACACGCTGTGCAGGCGAGCCACCTGGGCAAGGGTATCTTG
>JAPLUH010000410.1 GCA_026397675.1 Verrucomicrobiota bacterium | reverse complement strand
GATGAACCGCAGGTAGAGGTCGCTGACCACAATCGATGACCCGTAGTTTACCTGGGTAGACATGGTGCTCATGTACGCGGCGGCCAGCGAAGCGACCATGATGCCCATGAGTCCCTGGGGCAGGAACGTGAGCATGGCCGGATAAGCGAGATCATCCTGAACAATTTTGGGATCGAGGTGCGGGAAGCGGGCCTGGAGCGAAGCCACATCCGGGAAGACGACCAGCGAGGCCAGAGCGACCAGGATCCACGGCCAGGGGCGGAGCGAGTAGTGCATGACGTTGAAGAACAGGCAGGCACCCAGTGCGTGCTTTTCGTTTTTGGCCGCCAGGAGTCGCTGGGCCACGTAGCCACCGCCGCCGGGTTCGGCGCCGGGATAATACGCACTCCACCAGGTCACCAAGAGGGGTATCAAGAACACCGCCATGACCACATCGTGGGGTGTGGTTGCCATATTGGGCACGATGTCCATCTTCGCTTGGACTCGGGGGTCGGCCAGGAGCTTGCCCAAACCACCCACCTGGGGGAGCCCTACAACGTGCACGGCTGCCCAAATGGCACCCACCATTGCGATAATGAACTGAACCAAGTCGGTGAGCAGCACCCCGGTGAGTCCGCCGATCATGCTGTAGGCCACGGTGACCACTGAGGCCACGGCGATCGTTATGACCGGATCGAGACCGAACATCACCCCGCCGATCTTGATGGCTGCCAGTGAGACATTGGCCATGACGAGGATGTTGAAGAAGATGCCCAGATAGACGGCACGGAAGCCCCGCAGAAAGGCTGCTTGGCGACCCGAATAGCGGAGCTCGTAGAACTCGATGTCGGTCATCATACCACTCCGTCGCCAGAGCTTGGCGAAGAGGAACACGGTGGTGGTTCCGGTGAGCAGCAGGGCCCACCAGACCCAGTTCCCGAAGACTCCGTCCCGCCGCACGATTCCTGCCACCAAGTTGGGGGTGTCGGTAGCGAAGGTGGTCGCTACCATCGATGTTCCCAAGAGCCACCACGGCATCGTTCGTCCGCTCAGGAAATAGCTCTCATAGTCTTTGCCCGCTGATCTGCCAACGAAGACCCCGATGGCAAGATAGAGGATAAACGTGGCAGCGATGATGATCCAGTCGAGCGTCGCTAGGTGCATGGCGTCGGAGTTTTATGGGTGAACGGAGCAGAGGAGTTTTGGTGGAAACCCAATAATGGCAAGCCTCGTCGAGTTAGTTCCTTGAAACGCCCAAAGGGTATTGAGCCGCTGGGCCGCCCGTTGAAGGCACCGGGCCTATAGCGTGCCGGCGAACCTACGAGGTCCGCTGTAGGCGGGGTCTCCCGACCCGGCGTCCCACACTCGAATCGCAACAGGCATTCCGTCTCGGAAACCCGGTTTCTGCCAACACTCACCTGGCAGCGTCGGCCTTATCGTGAGAGCCGATAGTACCGTGTGGTGGTTGCTTCCAGGATGCGCACGGGGGGCGTCGGTGGCGCACCCGCCCGAGTGGTCCACGGGCCGGAGGGGGTGTCCGCTTGTTGGAGTAGAAATCCTGTGCCGACCCAGTCGAGGGTGATGATTTCGCTATTCCTATGGATGGTGATGGCTGGAGGCCGCGAGGCGGGAACTTCCAGCGTGACCGTTACCCCAAGGGTGATGTCCGAGCTGCGGGCACTGGAATTGTGGACCTCGACGGCCAGTACGTTGTCGCCAGCCCGGAGGATGCCGTCCACCGGGACGATGAAGTCATCGGTGCAATCGGCATTGCCGCTGCAGGGAAGGCCGGTTGCAAAGGTGGCGTTGAGGATTTCGGCGGGTGCGGCGGGCATTCGGATTCGATGGATCTCGCGGCCGTTGAGATAAAAAACCGCTCCGTCGTCAATGTAGGCCGACACCGAAAGGGTTGCTCCGGCGGACACTTCGTTGGCTTTGAAGTGGGTTCTAAAGGAGTAGGTGGTGTAGGGGAAACCGGTCGCTGCATTGTTGGGCATGCGTTCCCCCAAAAGATTCGGATCGAGTGTTGAACCGGCCGCACTGGCATTGGCCCAGAGCAGCGCAGCTCCAGGTCCTTTCCAACCGGTGTCGACATAGTCGGTGGTTGTCCAAGCCGTGTTGTTGAGGTTGGCGGTGGTGTACCGCCATTCCGCATTCAGGGGAACAACCTCGGTGGATACCACCGTTCGCGTAGTCCGAAAGAATTTGATGGGAGTTTCATGCCGGTTGCCATTGGCGACGGAAACCGCCTGAAAATAGTAGCCGAGACCCGGTTTCAGTCCGGTGATTTGGACCGAGTGTGTTGTGCCCGAGCTTCCTGTGAAGCGGGTCACCGGGTCGGGTGGGTTGGAGGTACCCAGTTCCACCGACGCAGTGGCGTCCGTGAGGGTGGTCCACGAAAGGGTGGCGCCTTCGTCGGAGGCAACCACCTTTAGGTCGTTGATGAAACCCGGGATGGGTTTGGCTAGGATGCCGAGATGGCTGCCGACGGTGCGTTCCTTTCCGGAATCGGCGACGGCGCTGGAGGCATTGAGTCGCAGGGGTTCGCCGATGCTGTCTTCCATCACCAAGGTGGTGGATCCACCACCGTCCATGTTGACGGCGTTGTAGGCCCCGGCCAACAGCATCCAGGCGGCCGTCTCATAATCGAAGGCTCCCACGCTGTGGTCCTGACGGCCGTCAATGCAGACGATGTACAAGGTCTTGCCATCTTGGGAGACGCCGAAAGCCGTTCGAGGATGCTGCTCATGGACCACGCCAGCGGTGTTGAGATAGCGCCGGGAAATATTGACGCCGTTGACGACCAACGGGTAGTCGCCGGCGAGAGCGTGGAGCACGCCGTTGGTGGGGCCCGCCGGCCAGTTGTCTTCGATGATTCGAGCCGTCCGATTCATATCGAACAGGACGCAGGCGGAATAGGTGGCATTGGCCACCGAGACGAGCGTCCCGTCACTGATGGCCAACCCACTGAGTTGCATGGGTGTTCCCTCGGGCATGTAGTAGTCGGTGGGGGAAAAGAAGTTGGCATTCACCCCCAACTGCAGACCGTGCGTTTTGACAAATCGGCTCACTGTCTGGCCGGAAGTTTCCCGGGAATTCGCCAGATAATTGGTGATCTGAGGTGTCGGGAGCAATTGGATGTCGGGATCCGACAGATCCACTCGAATCAAGTGCGCCACCATGAGGCTGGTGAATTCGCCCGACGACTGGGTATTGGTGCCCGTCATGTATTCGACCCCTTTGAAAAGCGGGATCCAGCCTGTGGTGATTGGAGCCGCGGACACCGACGGCATCAGGCAAATGAGGACGGAAAAAATCAGGCGTCCTAAGCGGAAGAACCAATCGTAAGGGTTCGGAATCATGGAGGGAGAATCGAGGGGTCAACGACCACTGTAGCGGTATCGGTAGCCCGGGATGGGATCCCGCGTGTAGGCCGCGTTGTAGCCGTCGTGATAGATCTTCACCAAGTCCACATGGCCATCGACGAAACCGACGACACTCTCAGCGTCGTTGTAAAACGGGGCGTTTCGTTTGCCGGTGCGGCTGCGGTGCCAGGACAGCGGTCCATGCGCCGTCCATTCCATGACCAGAAGCGTCCGGTCGGGCTGGCGAATCTCCGGCAGACGCCAACCGGCAATATTGGGGGCGCCGAGCAGGAGAACACCGTTGAACGGGTAGCTGGAGAAATCGAAACGCTCGGACTGGTGGAACGGTTTGGGGTCTGTGTAGCCGCGGTCCTCGGGGCAGGCGAAAGTCGAGTCGGTGGCAGCCGAGGCTCCTTGGAGTCCGAGGTAGGATTTCACCTGCTCCTTGTACCACCATTGAAATTCACCGGGAGCCTCCACGGGGCCCGGCAGCGTTTGGCCGTGATCGGCGGCAAATTGGAGGCAGGCGCGGCTGACGCCGTTCAGGTTGGCCCGGCAACGTTCGAGACGTGCCCGTGAACGCGACAAGGTGATCGGCGTCCAGACCAGCGGGAGGAGCAGGCTCACCAGAGCGATGCCCACGAGCAAATCGGTCCGGGTGAATCCCGTGTGGTTTCTGGAAAACGAAAAAAAACGCGCCCTCATGGTCTCCCCTGTATTTTGGGTTTTTGAATGAGGGCCTTGGAATCCATCCGGCGATAAAGGGCTTCGAAGCGGTCTGGGGTTTTGGCGGATTGCTTCGGATCGTTGCTGGGCGGCAGGGCCAGTACGCCGCCATGGAGCAAGCCCATCGAGGACAGTTGCGCGGGATCCAGGACCTCTGCGGAAGAACCGGGGCAAAATGCGATCACCGCGGCTTTTTGGGTTCCCAAGGCGAGGCGCTGGTCTTCAGCCAAAAGCATCGGCCCCATGAGCGAGACCACGACGTCGCCTTTGTTGGATTTTCGAAGGACATCGAACAGGTCGCCTTCTGGGACGTGGATAGGGCGAAGGGGGTCTTCTGCCACGAGTCGCAAGTCGGTGACAGGGTGTCCGGCCTTTTGCATCTCGGTCGTGAAACTTCGGAGTGCCATGTCCGTCGCGGGTTGCTCGAACTCCGAAGTGTCACGGGCGAAAACCACCACCCGACCGCCTGATCCAGCATGGGCCAAAGCCTCTTGGGCCAGCGCTTGTCCGATTTGCTGGTGCAGCGTCCCACTCGGTCGCGGAGGGGCGTCGATCCAACCCAGGGCCCATGACGCAATCACGACACTGATGGCACAGGTGCAGATGGCGAGGGCTTGGATGCCGCGATGATTGCGCATGGCTCGTGGGAGGAATGTCAGAGAACGCCGCGAGGTTTGGAAAACACCACGTTGGTGAGACCGCTAGCGAGGGCTTGATTGATGGCCGATCGGAGTGCTGCCGTTTTGGTCGATAGAACGCTGCCGTCGGTCATCGCCAGATTGCCGGCTCGGACATGCAGTGTCTTGTCCCATGCGGCGTCGATCGAAGCCCCAAGGAAGCGGCTCCATTGAGGATCAAAACCGCCGCCACCACCGGTGACGTTGGCGTCTCCGGAAATCATGGTCTGGGGTTTGAGTTCCTCAGCTTTCAGACCGACGAAGTAGCTCACATTGGCGAAACCATCGAGATTCACCCAGTTGGTCCCCGGTCTTGGTATTTTTTCAGCCGGACACACCAGAACGCTCGGGTTGGAGAGTTCATTGGAGCAGGCCCGGAAATGATCGGCCCAGTCCTCAGAACCGGCCGTTCCACCATTGGTCACTCCCAACTGCCATGGGTACCGATCCCGATTGTCGTTGGCCCACAATCTCAAACCCAGACCCACGGTCTTGAGATTGTTGAGGCAGGCGATGTTCTTGGCACGCGCCTTCGCCATGCCCAACGCCGGAAGCAGCATCGAAGCGAGGATTGCGATGATGGCGATCACCACCAGCAATTCGATGAGGGTGAAAGCACGCTGTCCCCGAGGAAGTTTCATGGTTTCGTTTAGGACTTTAACCGACACAGTTACAGTTGTAACTAGCAGACATCTCTGGCCTCACCAAAAGGGGGGTACGGGTAGAAGATGGAGGCTTCGGATTACTCTCGGCAATCACCCAATCCGATGGATCCTGAGGCCCTTCGTATCCAAATGGACGATGCCACGGCGTCCGCGGAAGGCGATGCGAAGCTGGGTGCTTGTCGACGCGGATTCGATGTGGAATTCGAGGCGGAGCGGCTGTCCCGTCCGTGATTCAGAATGAAGCCATTCCTTGGAGGCTTCGCCGTTCTTCTGAATGAAAACACCCCCGGGCTCGCCAAAGGGAAGGGGTTCAAAGTGGTCCAGTCGGACCCAGGCTTCGAGCCGGTAGCGTCCCGGTAGCAAGGTGCCCGTCCATGTCCAGCCGGCCAGGGTTGCCTCTTGGGCACGGATCCGGAGTTGGGATTCGCCCTCTGGAGTTTTCACCTCCGACAACTCGGCGTTTATCGGCGTGGGATCGGGTCTCCAGCCGGACAAAATGGTTTTAGAGCCCAGGGGGACGGACACGGGTTCCGCGATTTTTTTTTGCAGGTCTAGAACCTCCCATCGTCGACTCCATTCATCCATCAGCTGGTCGGTGCCGACTCGTATCTCCTGCCATTCGATCCGACTCAAGTTCGGGCGCAGTCGTTCCATGCGTTGCTCGAGATGAGCTTTCACCGCGGATGGGGCGGACAATCGACCTCTGAAAGCCTGGATCTGGTCGAACACCTGCCTCGCTCCGTCCGGGCGGGCCATGACTGCTTCTGCCATCGGTCCGGCCATGGCGGGAGGCCACGGAAGTTCAGGGGCCGTGAACAGTCGATCGAGTCCGTGAGGAATCCACTGCAGGCCGCTGCCATCCAATGGAACCCAGATGCGGTAGTTGTTGTGAGCCAAACTGTATCCATCGGAATGCGCCAGCAGCACCTCCGCTGCGATGAAGCCGATGAGCGATGATTCGTTGATGTAGACTGCAGTGGAGTTCCAGCGGTTCGTCACTGGCCGGGACGGCGCTGCCAGAAATGGTCGAGGCAATCGGGAGGCGGATTCTTGCCCGTAAGACGTGACTCGTCGGAAGTCGGGTGGACCGTTGGTTTTGGCAACGGGTTCGAAGAGGTCTCCGCTTTCCCCGGGAAAGGATCGCTCGATCCAATCGGGGGTGAATCCTTCGATGAGCACATAAAGGCCGAGGTCCCGGCCATTGAGCAAAACTCGGGCATGGGTGGCTGAGGTCGTTGGAATCCCGAGTGTGCTCAACATCTCACGGCCGAGGATTTCCCGCCACCGGCTGGAGTCCTCCACGCCATTGTTGAGATGCAGTTTGGTGGTCCCCAGGATGCGCTCGGATCCGGAACGCTTCGAGGTGGAGAGCGTGAAGGAAGGGCGGTCGTCGATCGGGCGGAAACTGCCGGTGGCTCCCTTGAGATGAAGGCTGAGTTCCACTACGGGATGGCCGTCGATCTGAGCCCGGGCTACGACATCGGTTCGAGGGGTCGTGCGAAGCGCGCCCAACGGGTTTTCGTCGAGCTGAATTTCAATGCGGTGCAACGGAGTCGCGGAATCGAAGAGTTTGGAACCTTCGATCTCCGAGGCCGTCAGAAACAAAGAGACGAGGGTGCCGAGCGCGAAGAGGTGGCCAACGAGGCGTCTGTTCCGATGCGGACTCACGGTGCCGGGTTTTCGGGTCGAACAACCACCAGCGCGTTGGCGATCGGGCGCTCACTGCCATCGCTGGGGTGATTGCGAATTCGACCGTCGGCCCACAAGGTCGCAGACCCGCCTCCATCCAGATTCATGGCCTCGCTGCAGCCGATGGCGGCCAGATGCTTTCCGAGTTCCTCGAGGGTCATTCCCACGGATTGCTTTTGCCGGCCGTCGACCGTGACAAAGAAATAGTGCTCACGGTTCCAGCCTACGGCGGAGCGGGGGTGTCGCTCCTTCATGGACTTGAATTGGTAGGCGTCGTCATCCGGAATCTCGATTCGGACGGCACGGTGGTTTCGCACCAAAATGGGGCCGCCACCTATCCCGCTTACCGCATTGTCCATGGGCACGCTCGTGGGTAAATCGACCTCCAGAACTTGTTGGGTGTTGACGGTGGGGAGGCGACGGACGAGGGCGGGGCCTGCCGAGAGGACGAAACCATGGGTGGGAATGGGGCTATTGCCTCCATCACGGATTTCTGTGACCCGGAGCTTCATGCGGGCACCGATTGGAAGGCCAGAAGTGGTGCCGGATACCTCCGGAGCAAGAATCCACTCTCGACCTCCTCGGGTGCGGGTCGAAGTCCCTGTGCTCGGGGTGAAGAGGATCAAGCGATTGGGAGCCGATTCTTCGTTGAACCCCATGGCGGTCTTGGAGCCATCCGGCCATGTGACTTGGAATCGCGACTGTACGTCGTCCATGTGAGGCTCTCCGGCACGATCGATCCAAAGACAAATTCCAAGGGGAGCGCTGACCAACACGCCGTCGATCAATTGGAGGCCGCGGGGATCTCCAGCGTAAGCGCCTTCGCGCTGATAAAAGTCGCCATTGATGGCGGCAACCGGTCGCCCCACCGCCTTGGGCAAGCCGCGGAGATGATCTGAAATATTGGCCAAACCAAACGCCCCGTTGCCTGCATGAACCGATCGGAGTTGGGAAGCGGGCCTCGATCGATCCACACGAACGACATGAATGGAAATCGGTCCCGAGGCGATGACTTGATTGGTGTAGGCCAAGCCGGGTTGTAGCTCCGGCAGCACCGTCTCAATGGGTTTGCCACAACCAGCGAGAATCCAGGCGACCTGAACGAGTAACGTGCCCGTTGCTAAGCCTCTGGGGATACTGTCTCTGAACCTCGAGAGGAACGCTGTCTGCTGTTTTCGCTGGGGCTTCAATGGAGTGGACCTATCATCGTAGGAATTTTCTCGGAGGAGTCTGATCCAATGAGGGGTGCCACTCAAAAAGGTATTTACCAGTTGCGTGAAAAGATAAGCCCCGCCGATTGAGTGTCAGCCATGACGCTAACATTCCAGCCTTGGTAAGGGCGGGTGAAGACGTAGCTGCTGAGGATACCGATACCGGCTCCCACCACGACATCTTGCGGGTGGTGCTGGTTGGATTCTACCCGACTGTAGGCTACCCAAGACGCGGCTGCGTAGGCAGGGACACCCCATTCCCATCCGTAGCGTTTACGCAGGAATTCTGCAGAACTGAAAGAGATCGAAGTGTGTCCGGAAGGCATGGAATGAGGACTTCCGTTGGGTCGAGTGGTGTCCAGTCCGTATTTCAGCGCGTAGGTGACCCCGAGGGTGAGGGTAGCGCTCTCGACAAACTGCAGCGAGCCAGTCCGGTCCCAAAGTCGCCCATCCTCCTCATTTCGGTGACCTAGGGTGGCACCCATCGCCACTGCAGGCAGGGCGAACTGCAAGACATCACCTGACAATTCGATGGCCTCAGCCGACGAGTTCAGGGTGCCCAGGGCGGCCAACACGATCGGGGACGCGATCTTGGGTAACTGCGGTCGGTAAACGTTTTTGTGAATCATCATTCCTCTCAAGTCTGCTCTTTGTGAGCAGTCCTGCATGGTAATTGATTGGATTCAAAACCCTACCCCGCCCCTTGTAGGCGCTTCTATCCCTTGAGAAGGGGATGAAATCCCACTTGGAGTCTGGCGAATACCGCCGCCCTCAGACTCAGAACGTTGCCGAGGGTTCAATGCCTGCGTGCACTTGTGCACAGCGGTTCTTCAGACTTTCAGCGGAGACGGGGGCGCAGCACGCTGTTGAGTGCGTTGCGTAGAGGTTGTAAGCGCTCTGGGCCACGTCCCGATTGTGACCAATCGAGAGGTCCTTCCAAGAACAGCCATGCCGTTCTGGGTGTTGGCACTCAGAAGTTCGATTCTTTGTCTTTGAAGAGCAGGTTGAAGGTGGTCATCGAGCCGTAGCAGCGGGTGATGTATTGCTGCCAGTCGAACTTCTCGGCTGCGGTGAGGGCCTCGCTTGAATTCACCTTCTGTTCGAGGATTCGCAGTTGATTGCGCATCAGGACCAGCTTGTGGAAAAACAAATCCAGCTCCACCTCCTTGGATTGCAGGGACGGGTCGGAGGGTTGCAGCACCAACTTGCCGGTCTTCCAGCGCGCGGCCAATTCGTGGACTGAACCATCGGGCCGCTCGATCCCCAACCGATTCACGGCCGCATCGACGACTTGGTTGATCAAGGATTCCAGCGGCATGGGCATGCCTGAAAGGGCTGCTTGAGGCTCGGCGGCGATGAGTCCGCTCGTCTGTGGTTCGATGGGTTTTCGACCTTCCAGAAAGAGAACTTCAGCGGCGAATTCATTGATGGCCTTGACCACTCCCTCACCGAGTTGAGGGTGGATGACGCGCTGGCCCAGGTGCAGTTCCGACAGTTTCACTGGGTCAGTTCAGCAGTTTTTTGAGGGAATGCCGAGCACGGGATCTGTGAGGCCTGCGAGAAAAAAGGCCTCTTCCCTCGGCATCCTTTAAAAATTCCTGCAAAGAGTCATGGAACGGGCGCTTGCCAAGATTCAAGCCCTCCGTAGTGTCTCGCCTTCACTTTGCAACACATGTTGTCCAATTCATACGTCGCCATGCTGGCCCTGGGCGGTCCACCTGCGGGCGCCTCACCGGAAGATCAGAAGAAAGCCATGTTCATGCAGGTTGGCATGATGGTGTTCTTCGGGATCATTTTTTATGTCATGCTTATTCGCCCCCAGCAAAAGCGGGCCAAGGAGCAGTCAAAGATGCTCACCGAGCTGAAGGCAGGCGATAAAGTGACCACGTCTTCCGGCATCGTCGGCATCGTGGTGGGCATTAAAGATACCTCGGTCACCATTCGCTCCGGTGAATCCAAGATCGAGATCACCAAGGCAGCCATCGGTGAGGTGGTCCCCGGCACATCGGCCTCTTAATACGTTTTCCCCATGAACCGTAGTCATTTCTGGAAACTCGTCCTGATCCTGCTCGTCGTAGCCTGGTCGGTGAGCGAGATCTACCCGCCTACCTCGAAAAACCTCATCGAGGCTTTCGAGCAACAGTCCTCAACCCCCAACAAGACGTTCGATGAGATCGTCAAGAAGGCCCAGCAGTTGGATGTTTCCAACACGGACCGAACAGCGGGGATCACCTACTCGAACTTGCTGGTGGCGATTAGCACCAACGACATCCGGCCATTCTTCCCGAGCAATTACATTAATGCTGCGGTGGAGCGGGATGTGACCCGCGGGATCCTCAACCGAGTTCAGCGGTCGGCTGCTGGCCAGTTCCGACTCGGTCTGGATTTGCAGGGTGGCACTCAGTTCCTCCTCGAGATGGACATGAGCCGCGCTCAGACCAATGCAGGCGTCATGATGAACGCCGACTTCATCGCCGAACAAGCCGTCGAGGTGCTCCGCCGACGTGTGGATCGCTTCGGTGTGTCCGAGCCGGTGATCGCCCCGGCGGGCGGTGGCCGCATCTTGGTACAGCTTCCGGGCTTGAGCGAGTCCGACAAGCTGCAGGCCAAGGCGCAGATCCAGAAGGCGGCCTTCCTCGAATTCCGCATGGTGCACCCCGACAGCGAAGGTCAAATCTCCCGCGGCATTGTGCCTCCGGGATATGTGAGGCTGTATGAAATGGTGCCGAGCGGTACTCCGGGTCAGCGCATTCCGCAGCCGATCTTGGTCAAGCGCACTTCGGAGCGCGGTCTCTCGGGTAAGCACGTCGAGGGAGCGGGTGTCGGACATGATCCGGCGACGGGTTCTCCGTATGTGAGCTTCAGCCTCAAGCCCGATGGTGCCCAACTCTTCGGTGAGATCACCCAGGCAGCCATTGGTGAGCGCATGGCGATCATTCTCGATGGTGAGGTGGTTTCGGCCCCCCGTATCAATGGAGCCATTCTCGGCGGCAACGGTCAGATCACCGGTTCCTTCACTGACAAGGAAGCCTTCGAGTTGGCCACGTCGCTGGAGAATCCGTTGGCTGCCCCGCTCGAAGTTAAAGAAGAGCGCGGTGTGGATCCGTCATTGGGTGCCGACGCCATCGCATCGGGCAAGATGGCCACGCTATTGGGCGTGGGTGGTGTGGCCGCGTTCATGATCGTCTATTACCTGACGGCCGGACTCGTCGCCAACGTGGCCTTGTTCCTCAACATCCTCATCATGCTCGGTGTCATGTGCTCCTTGGATGTCACCTTCACCTTGCCAGGTATCGCTGGCATCGTGCTGACCATCGGTATGGCGGTGGATGCTAACGTTCTTATTTACGAGCGCATGCGTGAGGAGTTGGCCGCCGGCAAGTCGGTGCGCGGTGCCGTCTCTTCGGGTTATGACAAGGCCTTTGGAACGATCTTCGATTCCAACCTGACGACCCTGATCTCTTCGGTGCTGTTGATCATCATGGGCACGGGTCCGATCAAGGGCTTCGGTGTGGCTCTGACCGTTGGTTTGTGCGTCTCGATGTTCACGGCCTTGGTGGTCACCCGGTTGATTTTCGACTTCCTCCTCGCCAAGGACATCATCAAGACCCTGCCGATGTTGCACATCATTAAGGGTACCAACATCCGGTTCCTGAACTTCGCCAAGCCGGCGTTCATCGCCTCGTGGTTGCTCATCGTGGTGGGCATCGGCTACGGCGTGTTCGTCCGAGGTCACAATATGCTCGGTATTGAGTTCGCCGGTGGCGATGAGTTGCAGATGCGCTTCTCTCAGCGGGTTGAGACTGAAAAGGTTCGCGAGACCCTTTCCAAGGGCGGCATTGGCGAAACCCGAATCCAGTACCAGACCGAAGGTGCTGGATCGACCAAGCGCGATTATTTGTCGATCACGGCTGCCAAGGATGCCGGCTTGAAGGCCGAAGAAGTGCTCAAGAAGGCGTTTCCGGAATCCAAGTTCGAGCGCGTCCGCATGGACTCGGTCGGAGCCACCATCGGCAAGGAGATCCAGAAGTCGGGCGTCATCGCCTCGGTGCTGTCGCTCTTCGGTATTCTGGTGTACGTGGCCTTCCGCTATGAATTCAGCTTCGCCGTCGCCGCCGTGGTTGCGGTGGCGCATGACGTACTGATGACCATCGGTTGGTACTGTCTGACCGGAACCGTGGGCGAGGGACGTCAGTTCAATGCCACCTTCGTAGCGGCACTCCTGACCATCATCGGTTTCTCGATCAACGACACCATCGTGATTTTCGATCGTATTCGCGAAGATCTGAAGATGGGAGCCGCGGGTTCCTTTAACGAGATCATCGATCGGGCACTGAACCAAACCCTCAGCCGTACGATCATCACCTCGGGAACGGTGTTCCTGGCGACGATCTCCCTGTACGTCTTCGGTGGCGGCGCCATCAACGACTTCGCCTTCACCTTCCTGGTGGGCATCATCACCGGCACCTATTCCTCCAGCTACATTGCCAGTGCGCTGGTGGTTTGGTGGCACAAGGGCAAGCGCCCGGCGATGGGCGCGATGTCCTCGGTCGGAGGCGTTTCGGCTGCAGGCGCTCAGGCCTAAGAATCCGAGAGTTTTTATTTCAAGCGGGCGGGAGTCTTCCAAAAGAGATTCCCGCCCGTTTTGTTTTTGAGCAGCAGATCCTTCGCGAGGGCTTTGGCAAAGGACCTCAAATCCAAGGGATTTGACCGAAGGGATCCGGCCGAGGGGCTGGGTCTATTTCTCTGGATTTTCGGCCCGAACCAGCGAATCGCAGCAGACAGTTTAAACGCGTCCGAGAGGGAACCCGTGGCTGCCGGGGCGTTGCAGGGTCTGCAACCCAAAGGGCTCCGGAGCGCCGTCGAAGCGGATACAACCCTCGAAATTGCGCACTCCCTCGAAGGGATCGTTGGTGATGAGAACGTTGCCGTCGAGGTCGAGCCAATCGGCGAGCGAAGCCAAGTGCGCTGCGGCGCTGATGAGTACCGAGGACTCGATCATGCAGCCGAGCATCGTCTTGAGCCCGAGCGTTCGGGCTGCCTCGAGGGCTTCCTTGGCAGCGGTCACCCCGCCGGTCTTAACGAGCTTCACATTCACGCCGTGGAAGCACCGTGCACAGTGCTCGGCATCCCGCGCGTCTTGGTACGATTCGTCACCCACTAAGGGCAGAGGAGAACGTTCTTTCAGCCAGAGGGCATCGGCTTCAAGAGCATCGGGAGGCATGGGTTGCTCCACGAACTCGATATTGCCGTCATCGGCGAGGCGGAGGATTCGATCCAGGGCCTCCTCACGGGTCTTCCACGCCGCATTGGCATCTACCCGGATGAGCTTGCCCGGGGCCGCCCGTCGTACGGCAGCCAAGTTGGCCGCGTCGGTGGGTGAGCCTAGCTTCATCTTCAAGATCGGATACCGGGCTGCTTCTCGGGCCTTGGCCTCCATCCGGTCTGGAGTGTCTAGGCCGATGGTGAAAGAGGAACACGCTCCACTGGCCGGGAAACCCAATCCGAGGAATTGGTGGAGCGGCAATCGAGCGGCCCGGGCGGCACCATCGAGCAAGGCGATGTCCACCGCGCATCGCGCCGGCATGCTGGGATCGGGTAGCGATTCCAGATAGGCCCGTGAAGCGGGCAAATTGTCGAAGGAAAGTCGGGATGCGTCGATCTGTTGCAGAAATCGGGCAACCGTTTCCCAAGTTTCACCGTACTGGCTGGAAGGAGAGGCTTCACCCGTTCCGCTGCGGCCCTGTGAATCCTTCAAGGTCACGATCACCACCGGGTATTCCGACTTGCCAGCCACCTGACCCGAGTGCACGTCGGTCGCGATGGCCCAGGAGTGGGTGAGTGCCAAGTTGAACCGGGTGAGGGTGAGTGAGGTCATAGAAGACAGGGGCTGAAACTCCGACGTCACGTTTCAGGAAGCCGGCCGCGACGAAGGCTGTGACAAGAGTTCTTGGGCATGCCGCTGTGCCGCCGCACCACCTCCGAGCATTCGGCCCAGTTCCGCCACGCGCTCGGCTCGATTGAGGGTCTGGATGCGGGATTCGGTGCGTCCCTCGCGCACTTCCTTGATCACTTGATAGTGGGTCGAGGCCGCTGCGGCGACCGGGGCCAAATGCGTGATGCACAGCACCTGATGTTTCGAGGCGATGGCGGCCATTTTCTGGCCAACCGCGTGGGCGGTCTCGCCTCCGACATTGGCATCCACCTCATCGAAGACCAGCACCGGGACCGCATCTTGATCGGCCAAGACGGTCTTGAGGGCCAGCATGACCCGGGCGAGTTCGCCACTGGAAGCGATGGCCCTGAGGGGGCGCGCAGGCTCGCCGGGATTGGGAGCAAATTGGAATTCCATCCGGTCCATCCCGGTTTCGGTGGCATGGGCCGGGTCGGGGTTGTGGGTGAGGGTCGCTTCGAAGCGGCTCTGCCGGAATCCTAAGCTAGACAGTTGGCCCTCGGCGGCGCGGTTCAAACCCGATAGCACCGATTGACGGCGTTCTGAGAGAGAGTTGCCGAGTGTGCGAAGCTCTTCGTCTAGCTCCTGAAGTTCGCGGTTGAGGCGTTCCAATTCGGCATCTCGGCTCTCTAGAGATTCGAGCCGCTGACGGGCCTCGTTACCAAATGCGATGACTTCATCCAGCGAGCCACCGTACTTGCGTTGGAGCGACTGGAGGAGGTTCAGACGTTCCTCAAGTTCGGCCAACCGTTGGGGGTCTAAATCGATTCGGTCGGCGTAGCGGGACAGTTCGCTCTGTAATTCACGGAGCAACCCTGCGGCCTGGACTTGAATCTCCAGCAGCGCCTGGGCACCCGAATCAATTCGTGCGAGGTCCTGAAGGGAGCGCCCGACCGTGCCAAGGCTGGTGAGGGTGGCGTCGTCGGCCTCACCGAGGGTGGCTAGGGCCGTTTGAGACAATTCGAGTCTCCCGGACTTGATGGCGAAGCAGGTCAATTTGTTGTGCGTAGGTGCGCTCGTCCACGATGAGCGCGGCCTTGGCCTGCTGAAGGCGTGACCTCTGGCGCAGTCGTTCGGCGAAGGACTCCCGTGGTGAATCCAGTCCTCCGTAGGCGTCCACCAGGCTGAGTTGAAGCCGGGGTTGCAGTAGAGACTGATGGTCATGCGGGCCGTGGAGATCGATGAGCCAACCCCCCATCTCCTCCAGAGTCGCCAGGGAGGTGGGGCTTCCGTTGACGAATTGGCGGTTGGTGCCTGCGGCGGTGAAGGTTCGCTTGAGAACGAGTTGCCCCGATTCGCAAGGCTCCAGTCCACGCTCCTCAAGAAAGCGGGGTAGGGGCGCTCGCAGGTTTTGCACATCAAAGACCGCCTCTACCGTGCACGACTCGGCCCCGGATCGTAGGGCACCCCGATCGGCACGGCGTCCGAGCACGAGGTTCAGCGCCCCGAGGATGACTGACTTGCCGGTCCCGGTTTCTCCTGTGATGGCGCAGAAGCCTGGTTGCAGCTCCAAGGTGAGGTCCGCTACCAGCGCCAAATTCTTGATCCGTAGCGTGCTCAGCACGCAGTGATTCAAACGCCTTATGCCCTCAAAGGGGAACACCAAAGAACCGGTCTGATCACCTCGAGGGGACCTGCTGCGAGGGGTGTCGGGCCGGTCGGCTTTGAGCAGTTCTCAAATTACCGCTAGGCAAAGCCAGGTCTTTCGACGCATTTTCCGGCCGTGTCAAAGGCTGCCAAATCCGCTCCCACGGCGGAGAATGGCTCTTCATTCGAAGAGTCGTTGAAAAAGCTGGAGTCCATCGTTGAGGCGATGGAGTCCGACGATTTGCCTTTGGACCAACTGATCCAGCGCTTCGAAGAAGGGGCCTCGTTGGCCAAGCTGTGTCAGGACCGGCTCAGTGAAGCCGAAGTTAAAGTACGCAAGTTAGAGGAAAGCCTCGAGGGCGTACTGACCACCCAACCGCTTTCGGAAGACTCCTTGGGTGCCGCTTGAGGAATTTGTTTTTTCGTCCGTAGTCCCAACAACATGAGCCGATATCTCGAAATGGTGGATCATCCGTCGCACGTCAAGAAGCTAACCCCTGAGCAACTGACCGAACTGGCTGTCGACATCCGACAGGAGCTCATTCAGGGGTTGGCCAAGAGCGGCGGGCACCTAGGCCCCAACCTCGGCGTCGTTGAACTCTCGATCGCCCTGCACCGGGTCTTTGAGACGCCCAAAGACAAGTTTGTCTGGGACGTCAGCCACCAGGTGTACGTGCACAAAATCCTGACCGGTCGGAAAGACCGCTTCCGGACCATCCGCACTACCGATGGCCTCAATGGCTTCGCGCTGCGGACCGAGAGCGAACACGACTGCTACGGGGCCGGCCATGCCGGTACGGCCTTGTCGGCCGCCTTGGGCATGTGCGCTGCGCGCGATCAGAAGAAGACCGACGAGAACGTCGTCTGTATCTTCGGTGACGCAGCCCTGACCAACGGCATTAGCTTCGAGGCGCTCAACAACATTAAGTGCACGACCAAGAAGTTCATTGGCGTCCTCAATGACAATGAGTGGTCCATCGCCAAGAACGTCGGCGCCATCGCCGAATACTTGGGCAGGCTGACCGCCAGCCCTCGCTACAACCGGTTGTCTCGTGATTTTAACAACTGGCTCAAGCGGCTGCCCCGCGGGGAACAGGTGGCCATGTTGGGCGCCAAGGCCGAGGAGGCCCTCAAGGGGATCGCCAACTCGCTCGCCTTGGAGCCTGCTAATAACCCGGTCGATGCGGATGGCCGTGGGGGTCACGGAAGCGCGTTGTTGTTTGAAGAATTCGGTTTGCGTTACCTGGGACCGATCGATGGCCACAACATCCCACTGTTGGTCAGCACCCTGGAGTTCGCCAAGACGTGCAACGAGCCCGTGGTCATCCACGTGCTCACCCAGAAGGGCAAGGGCTACGAAGCGGCGCTGAAGTACCCTGAGAAATTCCACGGGTTGGGTTCCTACGACGCGGTCACTGGTCAGACCCCGCCGCCGAAGGACGGGGCCGCTCCGATGTGGCAGGAAGTCTTCGGTCGCACGATGGTCAAGCTGTGCCAGAAGGACAAATCTGTCGTCGGCATCACCGCGGCCATGCCCAGCGGCACCAGTCTCAAAATCCTAGAGCAGGCAGTGCCGGGTCAGTATTACGACGTCGGCATTGCCGAAGAACATGCGGTGATCTTCGCCGCAGGCATGGCGACCATGGGCTTCCATCCGGTGGTGGCCATTTACAGCACCTTCCTCCAGCGGGCCTATGACTGCATCCATCACGATGTCTGTCTCCAGGACCTGCCGGTGATCTTCTGTATGGACCGCGCCGGCTTGAGTGCCAACGACGGACCGACCCATCACGGGTTGTTCGACATCTCCTACTTGCGCTGCTTGCCGCTGATCATCGGCATGGCTCCGGCCGACGAGGATGAACTTCAGGACATGATGTTCACCGCCACGCTGCAGTCGCATCCGGTGGCCATTCGTTACCCGCGCGGCAACGCCGAGGGTGTGCCCATTAAGGACCAGCCCGCCGTGATCGAAATCGGCAAGGCCAAGGTGGATTCGCAGTTCGAGAACAAGCCCGGTGCGGTGAAGGTGGCCCTGTTCGGACTCGGGCCCATGCTCACGCTCGCCCGTCAGGCCGCCGAGAAGCTTCGCGCCGATGGGTTCGATGTGGCGGTCATCAACCCCCGCTACTTCAAGCCGCTGGACACCGAGGTGCATCGGTTCTTTGGTGCCGCCGCCGACATTGTGGCCACTCTTGAAGACCATGTGGCCATGGGCGGTTACGGTAGCGCCGTGCTCGAGTGCTTTAGCGAGGCCGCCATCCAGACGCCGGTGTATCGCTTGGCCTGGCCCGACCAGTTCATCGAGCACGCCTCCAGTGTTGATTACCTCCGCCAGAAGCACGGTCTGTCCGTGGAGCGCCTCATCGAAGAGGTGAAAGCACGCGTGCCCGTGGCGCGGGCGGCCGCGGGTTCCCAGCGGGCTATCGGTTGAACGGCGCTGTGCCGGAGTTTGTGGGTTTATTGCCACGACTCCGGCCCGACCGTATCCCCCCGGCTCGCGGCATTGAAGGATGCCGATTTGTAATTGCAACGATCCCGCCCTTCGTGTCGCTGAGACTGTGCCGTCAGGCGGACTGAATGGCTGGGCCTCTAACCCGCAGTGCCTTGGGCTCGCCTTCCAACTCCATGGGTTGGCTTTCCGAGATGCTTCGCTGTGTTTTGAATCCGCTACGCTTCAGCAGCGGTTATTCCTGCCTGCTCTGCAGTCCATAATCCTATTCATCCGCAGACTCGGTAGTCAGATTGTCAGCCATCGTAGTCCATGCTGCATTGCAATCATGGCAGCAGAGGATTCCAGACTTTTTCGAAGCCCCACCCTTGAAAGTCCTTCACATTAGAGGTGGCCAAATGGGTCACACCATTGTGACGCAATGTCAGTGCGAGCCGAGCATCAAAGATCCGCCGACGGGCAAAATTTTTGCCCCCAGCCAGCGCCCATACCCCGTCCATAATCGGGGCGTTTTCGATTCTCATGACGTTGGGTATTTTCCAATAGGAGATCACCAAATCTCTGGCCGCTACGGCTGAAAGCGGGTGCGCCATGACTACTGGGTTCCTTAGGTGAATATACAATTCCATCAGAACGTAATCCGCAATGGCGACACGCACCGAGGGAACCCCCAAATTTTGCCGCAGGAAACTCACCGCACTACCATGCCACTCTGAAGCAGGATTGAGCGAATAGAGCAGGAGATTGGTATCAATGCCGATCATTCTCAATGGTGGATGAGTTCTTCGTTTTCGGAGAGGGCTTTGAGGTCCAATTTGTCGAAGTTCGGGTCAAAGGCGCTTCCTTTGAGGATGGGAAGTTCCCAACCTCCCGCTGTTTCCTGCACCGGATAGGCTAAAGCCATGTATTCGATGCCTCGACGCACCACCTCTGCGAGCGACCATTCCCGCTGCTCGGCTGCTCGGCTATCGCCTTGGCTTTGTAATAGAGCTGATCTGGAAGTTGAACTTGGGTTTTAATCATAATGGCATTTTGCCCTCTGTGGCATTAAAGGCAACTGGGAGCATTCGAAATTTGGCGACAAGTACGAGCTGCGCCTGGGTCTGGTAGCGGGCCACAGCCCCCGCCAAGCACGCCAGACGCCCCCCCCCGATACCAGACCTACAAGTTCAGTCACGTAGGGTTGAGGACGGCGAATCGGGGGGGTCGGAGCAGGTTGAGCATGGCCGCTGCCAATGGTGCAGACATCACGGCGTGCGTTTACTGACGGAACTTCAAAACACCTGATGTTCCGATCGCCTCATTTCCGCCGCTCTGTGCGGTGAGCGCTGTCCCGTTGCCGGGCATTCGGGCTGGCGGGCGAGCGGGGTTTGGTCGATAGAGAGGTCTTCCCCAACATGAATCCTTTGAGAATCTGCGAGAGGCTTGGCTGGCTTTCCTTAGTGCTTTCGCTGGTTTGGAGCGGCGCGGCCGTCGCGGAACCGCAGGCCTCGACCGTGCGGCCTCCTCAGGGGGCGGTCGATCAGGCCGAGTGGTTGGAGAACATGATTCGTTTCCACCGGTTCACGGCGGCCGAGGTCCGCGCTGCTACGGGGTTGGGGGATGAGGTGATTGCGGCGGCGGTGAAGCAGTGGGGCGCGCCGTCGGAGGCATCTTCGGTGGGACCCGGCTCAACCGGATTTACCAACGCCGACGGAACGATCCGCCTCTTGCCATACCCCGGCGGCCGGCATCCGAGGCTGGGATTTTTTGAGGGCGCGATTCATCCGCAGCGCGATACCAAGGTCAGCCTGTTCACGCCGTGGGAAGGCGGCGGCTACGTGGTGGTCGATGTTCCGGAGGCGATCTGGTCTCACCTGGGATTGAATTATCTGGCCCACCAGCACGTGCCTACAATTTGGGAAAAGGCGGGTCAGCGCTTGGAGCCGGTGGAGTGGAGTCGACGGGCTGACGGTTCGCTCACCATGACACGGATGCTTCCCGATGGGGTCGCCTTTGGTGTCCGTGTGAAATCGGATGTGCGCCACGCGGAGTTCCAATGGTGGGTGCGCAATGGCGGTACGCAGGCGTTGCGGCAACTCAGCGCCCAGGTTTGTGTGATGCTCGGGCAGGCCACTGGGTTCACCAACGCCGCGGCGGGTCGGAGGATCCTCGAAGCCCCGTTTGCGGCCGCATCGGATGCGAGCGGACACCGTTGGATCATCACCGCGTGGGACGGGCTGAACCGGGTCTGGCAGAACCCTTTGGTGCCGTGCATCCACGCCGATCCGCGGTTGACGGATTGCCCGCCCGGCGAGACGCGTGAGGCTCGCGGTTGGGTGTGGTTCTACGAAGGAGAAGATCCCACCGCCGAACTGCAGCGGCTCCGGCGGGAGTTCTTGGCCCGCCCTATCCCTCAGGTCAGCAGCAGGCAACCCATCCCCGACAAGCTCGTGGTGCTGACCTTCGACGACTCGGTGGCCTCGTTGCATGGCAACGTGAGTCCGTTGCTCAAGGACTTGGGCTTCGGGGCGACCTTCTTCATCACCGAGGGCTTCAGCTTCCTGACCAACAAGACTGACTACATGACCTGGGCGCAAATCGCCGAGTTGCACCGGGATGGCTTCGAGGTCGGCAACCACACCCGCAGCCATATGGGCATCGGCCCCGACATGCTCGGCCGCCTGCGTGAGGAACTCACCCATATCGACGAGCTGTGCCTGCGGCATGGCATTCCCAAGCCCATTAGCTTCGCCTACCCGGGTAATGCGATCCATCCCCGGGCGATTCCGTTGCTTCAGGAGATGGGGTTCCGCTGGGCCCGCCGGGGCGCCCAGCCGGAGTTCGCCTACGAAACGGGCCGGGGCGTGGCCTACGAACCGGAATGGGATCATCCGCTGCTCATTCCCACGACCGGCGATGCCCGACCCACCTGGACGCTGGAGAACTTCCGTCGGGCCGTGGAGCAGGGGCGGGGCGGTCGCATCGCGATCCTGCAATTCCACGGCGTCCCCGACCGCGATCATCCCTGGGTGAACACGCCGCTCGAGCGCTTCCGCGAGTACATGCACTGGCTCAAGGACAACGGCTACCGCGCCATCGCCCTGCGCGATCTTGACCGGTACGTCGATCCGAAGGATCAGCCTCAGGACCCGTGGTCAGTCCTCCGCCGCCGGCAGCACGCCGCGTCGGTGGAAGTCCCCAAGTAGACGCTCGGTTGCTACTTCTTCAGCGTATTTCGGTTCGTTCAGCGCTTTTCGGGCGGGGGGATGCACCAGCGGGCCCGGGCTTCGGGCGGAGTGGTGCTGTCGGCGTGCAAGATGGCCCCAAACCTCAGGGTGAACGGTTCCCCGCGGGTCACGGTCACACGGCTCTTGGTACCTTGCTTCATGGCTTCACGGCCGAACGGGTTGGCCACGAACACCCCGTAATCGCGATTGTGCCACCAACTGGGCCGAAAGTTGGACGCATCGGCCACGAGTTGGATGCCCAATCGATGCCCGTCCACGGTGCCGGAGTAGTCGCACCAGGTTGCCGCCCGTCCCCAGGTCGCCGCTGCCGAGGTCCGACCTTCGCTGCTGGTGAGGAGTCCGCCATTCTTCTCCGTCAGTGGTGTGGCCACGCGGGCGGCGAAGCCCATCTCCTCTTGATCCCCGAACACGAGGTCCCCCACATCACTTCGGAAGGTGGCCTCCCAGAGCAGCACCGTGGCCCCGGGTTGCGCGAGGCAGGTGATTTGGTATCTGAGATCGCCGATCACGGCGCCCTGCGCATCGATCAATTGGTTGTCGGTGGCGAAGGTGAGTTGCCCGTCGCGGACCTCCGGCCGTCGGGCGAATCCGCGATGCACGATGCGGCCGCGATTGCGCCAGAAATCCACACCGTTGATGTCGCCAAAGGCCAGCCATAGCCCGGGATGCATGGTGTCGTGGTCCACGGCGTCGAGCGGCGGGCGCGGCGGGTGGTTGCGGCTCACGCGA
>JAPLUH010000200.1 GCA_026397675.1 Verrucomicrobiota bacterium | reverse complement strand
CGATCCCGCGGAGCCTACGCCAACAAGGGTTTGATAACCTCTCCGGCGATGTCGGTGAGGCGGAAGTCGCGGCCTTCGAAGCGGTGTGTGAAGCGGGTGTGCTCAATGCCCAGGAGGTGGAGCATCGTAGCATGCAAGTCGTGCACGTTGACCGGGTCTTCCACGATGTTGTAGCCGAAGTCGTCGGTGCGTCCATACACCAGGCCGGGCTTGACGCCACCGCCAGCCATCCACAGTGAGAAACACCGGGGATGATGGTCGCGACCAAAGCTGTTGGCACTAATGTCGCCCTGCGAATAAGCGGTGCGCCCAAACTCACCGCCCCAGACAACCAGCGTGTCGTCAAGAAGCCCACGCTGCTTAAGGTCCTGGATGAGGGCGCCGCTGGCTTGGTCGGTGTTGCGGGTCTGGGTCTTGATGCCATCGGGCAATCCACCGTGATGATCCCAGTCGCGGTGACACAATTGGATGAAGCGAACCCCTCGCTCAGCCAAGCGCCGCGCCAAGAGGCAGTTGTTGGCAAAGGACGATTTGCCGGGCTGAGCCCCATACAACTTGAGCACCGATTCGGGTTCGGTAGACAAGTCCACCAACTCCGGCACGCTCGTCTGCATGCGGAAGGCCAACTCGTAGCTCTCGATATGCGAGGCGATGTCCGGATCACCCAGAATTCCCAGACGCTTGCGGTTGAGTGTCTGCATGGCGTCGAGCAGTTGACGGCGCGAGTCACCGCTCATGCCTGGCGGATTGGAGACATAAAGAACTGGGTCCCCTTGGCTGCGCAATTGAACGCCTTGGTAGTTGGCCGAGAGGAACCCGTTGCCCCAGTACCGGGCTTGAAGCGATTGCCCACCACTGCCGCTGACGAGCACGACATACGACGGCAGGTTCGCATTCTCCGAGCCCAACCCATAAGCAATCCATGAACCCATGGTGGGGCGTCCGGGCTGCTGATTGCCGGTGCCAAAGAAGGTCACGGCCGGATCGTGGTTGATCGCATCGACATGCATCGTGCGAATCAGGGAAATGTCATCGGCCACTGCTCCGATATTGGGCATGAGCGAGGTGATCTCCATCCCGCTCTTGCCGTACTTCTTGAACTCAAAGGGGGATCCTACGCACTTGAGCACCGACTGTCCGGCCGTCATGCCGGTGATGCGCTGGCCCCGTCGGACGCTCGGCGGCAACTCCTGGCCGGTCATCTCTTTGAGCTTGGGCTTAGGATCAAAAAGATCGAGGTGCGAGGGCGCACCCGATTGGAAGAGGTAGATGACCCGCTTGGCCTTCGGCGGTAAATGCAACGCTTTCAGCGCACCCGGGACGGCCTGTGTGGTTGACTTGCCCGACGCTCCCCGGAGGTGCGCCGGCAACAGCGAGGCCAAAGCCATGGCACCGAGGCCCGTAGAGCTGCGGGTAAGGAACGTACGCCGGGTCAGTATGCGCTCGGCTTCGCTCTGAAGGTAGGAGGGGTTCACTTGGTGATGGTCTCGTTGAGGT
Source organism: Verrucomicrobiota bacterium (assembly GCA_026397675.1). GTDB lineage: Bacteria > Verrucomicrobiota > Verrucomicrobiia > Limisphaerales > UBA9464 > SXXZ01. Next base: position 8,147 of record JAPLUH010000200.1, on the reverse strand, counting down.
TGAGGAGCACGTTGGCCACTGCGGTCATGGCTGCCAGCGCGACAGGATCGGAGGATTCCGGAGCCTTAGACTCGCCCACGGCAATGAGGGCCTTGGCGGCCGCCGGATCGGCCTGGAAACGGGCCAACTGCTGTTCGTGAGTTTGCCTCAGCACGGCCACCTCGTCGGGTTGGGGCTTGCGACCCAAGGTGTGCCGGAAGGCGCGGATCAACCGACGGTCGAGATTGGCCGGTTCCTCCTTCAGCACCCGCTGCGCGAGGCCGCGGGCCGCTTCGACGAAGGCCGGATCGTTCATGAGTACCAGAGATTGCAACGGGGTTTGCGTCCGCTGGCGTAAGAACGTGCAAACCTCGCGGTTCGGCGCATCGAATGTCGCGAAGGACGGGTAGTGCGCCGAGCGTCTCCAGAACACGTACATGCCTCGGCGATAGAGATCCTGGCCATGATCTTGAACGAAGACCGAGTCGGTGCCGTCCCAGATGCCCGGCGGTTGGTAGGGCTTGACGCTCGGACCACCCATCTTCGGGTTGAGCAGGCCTGAGACGGCCAGCGCGTTGTCGCGGATGTATTCGGCGTCCAACCGCAGGCGCGGACCGCGGGTGAAGAGTCGATTGTAGGGGTCCCGTGTCAGCTTCTCCGGGGTAGCCGTCGCCGCCTGCCGGTAGGTGGCGCTGGTGACCATCAGGCGCAACTGGTCCTTCACGCTCCAGGGCTTGAGGTGGGGAGTCTTTTGGCCGCGCCGCTGGGTCGTCGCAGCTCCAGAGCCTCCGTCGCGGAAACGCACCGCCAGGAAGTCGAGCAACTCCGGATGGCTGGGCCACTCCCCTTGGGAACCAAAATCGTTGGCCGTCTTGACCAACCCTGTGCCGAAGAGCATTCCCCAGTAGCGATTAACCGTTACTCGGGCCGTGAGCGGGTGCTCCTTGGAAACCAACCAACGGGCCAACGCCAGGCGGTTGGTCGGACCGGCCGGCAGCGATGGCAGGAAGGAGGGAGTCCCCGGATGCACCCGTTCCCCTCGCGTGCGGAAGTCACCCCGAACCAACACGTACGTCTCCCGAGGGGGATCCAGCTCCTCCATGATGAGGGTGGTCGGAATCTTGGAATAGAAAGCGTCCTTGTTGCGGCGCGCCTGGGCCAGCGCCTTCTCGGCCCGCAGGAAGTCGACCGCATGGTTTTCGCGGTAGAAGCGAGCCAACTCACTGCGTTCTTCGTCGGAGCGCTGGCCCCGCGACTTGGCCACAATCGCCGCATAACCCTCAAAGGTGAGTGATACCGCCTCGGTGGCGGTGAGCGTCCGAGAATAAATCCGCAAGTCATCCAACTGCCCGGTCAAGAAAGACTCTCCGTTGCGGGAGCCGATGCGAAGGGGTTCTTGAGTGGCAAAGGACCCCTTGAGCTGGTCCTTCTCAGTCTCCAGATCCTTGCGCACTCCGTTGACGAAGAGTTGAACGCCGGAGGCCTTGGCCGATCCATCGTAACTCATTGCGACATGAAGCCACTGATTCTGAGCCAACTGTTCTTTGGTGCGGACCTTAATCGCGTCCTCGGGCCAAGCATGGATGAGGTGGGTCTGGAGGCGCCGATCTGAAATCAGCAAGTCCACCCCGCGGTATCCGGGGCCTTTTTCCATTTGGCTCAAGACGGCGCCATCGCCTTGGAGCCGGACCCATGCGGCCACCGCGAAGGCGTTGGTGCGCCCCCAGTCCAAGCGCGAAACGGTCTCGGCATGGGCCTTGCCATCGAGCTTCAATGCTTTGCCCAAACGAGCATCAGCAAACTCCGGCGCGTTGGTTCCCTTCCAAGCGACTGCCTGATCTAGGGCGCCATCGAAATTCCACCGGACCGTCAGGCCGTGGGTCGACGCCAGCACTGGAGTCTTCTCGCCCAGTTCTCGCTCCCATTTCTCCTGAGTCTCGCCCAATTCGTTGTTCCGGTCCTGGAGGGTTTTCTCGGCATCCTTGAGAGCGAAATCGGCCTCCACGAACCGAGCGGCCTGATCGGACGTCGGCACCGGCAGGCGCGGTGGCGGGTTGTCGGTGCGGATGCGATCGAGCCCCTTTTCCGGGACGTTGTGGAAGAACGCGTAAAGCCGGTAAAATTCCTTGGTGCTAATGGGATCGTACTTGTGGTCGTGGCACTCGGTGCAGCCCACGGTCAACCCCATAAAGGTGGCCCCGACCGTATTAACCCGATCCACTACGTACTTGTTGAGGTACTCGTCCGGGTCGGCGCCGCCCTCGTCATTGGTCATGTTATTGCGCACAAAACCAGTGGCCACCCGCTGACTGACGGAAGGATTGGGCAAGAGATCGCCCGCCAACTGCTCGACGGTAAATTGGTCGAAGGGCTTGTCGGCATTGAAGGCATCGATCACCCAGTCCCGCCATAACCACATGAACCGGACGCCATCGAAGTGGTATCCGCTCGTATCGGCGTAGCGCGCTAAATCAAGCCAGTTCTGGCCGACACGCTCTCCGTAATGCTGGGAATCCATCAGACGATCGACAAGGCGCTCATACGCATCCGAACGCTTATCGGCGAGGAAGGCGTCAACCTCCTCCACAGTGGGAGGCAAACCGGTGAGGTCGAGGGTGACACGGCGCTGCAAGCTGACCGAGTCGGCCTCCGGATTAGGCTTGAGCCCTTCGGACTCCAATCGAGACAGAACGAAGGTATCGATGGCATTGCGGGCCCACTTGCCGTCTTGAACTCGCGGCAATTCCGGAGCCGTGGGCACGATGAACGACCAGTGCTGTTGCCAGCCAGCTCCCTGTTGCACCCATTGCTGGAGGAGTTCAATCTGAGCGGGCGAGAGGGGCTTTCCATGCTTGGGTGGCGGCATGATCTCGTCGGGATCCTTCGTCAGGATCCGCTCGACCAGAGTGCTCTTTTCGGGCTGACCAGCGACCAAGGCATGCTGGCCAGATTTGAGCGTTTGAAAGGCGTCTTCCTGACGATCGAGGCGTAACCCGGCCTTGCGTTTGCCCTCATCCGGGCCATGGCAGGCAAAGCAATGTTCCGAGAAAATGGGACGTATCTGTCGGTTGAAATCCACGCGCGGTTCCGACATGGGTGCGGTTCCGGCTTGGAGGGCCACGGAACACAGGCTCATCAACACCACCCAAGCGACACCGTGACAACGGATTTGAAGAGCGCGGCACGCAATGGCAAAACAGAGGGTCACGCCGCGGAGGATGGTCTAGCTGGGAAGGTCCAGCAACCCCCCATCGCGATCCTCATCGCATCAGTCGCCCGACAACCTGGCCCACCACTGACTCAGGGCTCTGCGCAGACCCAAGCGAAACAGTCCTCGGACCTCGTCATCGGAAAGGGCGCGGTCATAAATTCGCACTTCGTCGATATCGCCCTGAAAGAAGTAGTATTGATCCCAGCCGATTCGGACCGGCGAATCGCCTAAAGCCAAGGCCCCCACCGCAGACGTGGAGTCCCTCCGCTCGCCGTCGATCCACAATTCCAAGCGACGCCCGTCCCAAGTCTGGACCAGGTGGATCCAAGTATTTCCTGAGTAATCGAGGGGAATATACTGGGAGCTAAAAATGTTGGGTCCTCCCTCAGAATGGACCCAAACCTCGCTCTTAACGACGCTATGATCCAGCGCCAGAGTCCATTGACGCCCGGGTGAATCTCGATCTCCAACGCCTCGATCCTTGATCAAGAGCTTGCCTTGGGTAGCGATCTTTCCGTGGTTGTTCGGCTGTGCGAGCACCCACAATACCGTCGAAAAGGCATTGGTCTCCGATTCCGGAAACTCCGGAATGCTAATGCCGGCCTCTCCATTGAAATGCGCCGCGCGGGAGGGCTTCTTGGAGGCGTCGGCGGCCCAGGACACTCCGAAGAGGGTGCCATGATGACCTCGGCCACTGTGGTCTTGAGCGTCTCCATCCAGGGGATAATACGCCACGAGTCCCTCCGTCGGTTCGCGTTCAGGCACGGTTGAGGCCAACGCGCCCACGACCTTGGAAACAGGTAACCGAGGCAACCATCCGCTCTGAAGGAGGATGAACCACAACAGGACCCCAGAAAATACGACACCAACGCCCCACCTCACCGCTCGGTTGCCAGGGGGCCGCAGGAGCGTCTCGGCACGGGACATTCGTGCTGCGTCTCCCGATTCCACCGCCTCAAGGACCGCCTGCACCACGCCCAGTTCCCGCAATCGATTCATTCCCATCGGATGGCACAGCGCCTCGATGAGGTGATTCATCAGGCGATCTTCAGGTCTCCAAAGACCGACGCCCGTGAGGCGCGACGGCAACGAAGGGAATTCTAAGCGGTTGTTTCCGCTCCACAGCTCGTAAATCGACTTTCCGAGCGCGTAGAGATCTCGCCCACTCCCCTCACTCGTTCCCGGCGGGCTATACCCCTCGGTGGATACGGTGATGGCCACGACCTCATGGACCCCAACCACGGTGTCGTAATCAGCCAGAACCCAACGCCCTTGGAGTTGGAGCACGTTGGCCGGTTTGACATCGCCATGGGCCAAACCTCGACGATGCAGGAACGCGAGGGCTTGAACCACCGGCAAGGCGGTCTTGGCCGCGACTGCCGTCGTGCCCGAAGCACCCACATCCACGGTTACCGGTGAATAGTTCTCAAACTCCACCGGCTTCGAGTCCACCGAGTCCGCCAGCGGCAGCTCTTCCCAAGCAATTCCATGGACCGGCTCCAGTCCATAATCGAGAACCGGCAATACTCCGACCTCGGCGGAGAGGCCCTTGAGGGCTTCGCGCACTTGCTGGAAGCGGACCAGCGTTTCGGAATCGCACTGACGGGCAATTTTAAACACTCGCCAGGAACCTAGCGAGTCCTCGACCAGGTAGACCTCGCGAAAATTTCGAGACGAGAGACATCGCAACTTGCGACACGATCCCAGCCGTTGGCGCAGGGATTGCGGCAGCAGTTCCAGGGGATCTTCAGAGGGTGACGGGACGTCAATCATCCGTTAACAAACGCGGCTATAGAACCCGTAGATTGGCCGCAGGTCTGTTGTTCGATCCAGTAACTTTAACCGAAGGCCGGTTGTTATTTCTCATTGTTCTGTCGGAAGAACTCAACCGAGGCTGTGGGTATGGGTCCAGAGGGAATTAGTTTTCGGCCCCGCTCCACACCGCCACCCCCATTGGGCACCCTCACTGAGTTGCGCATTGAGGGCATGGATTGTGGAAATTGTGCCCGATCGGTCACCGAGGCGCTCCAAGGCGTACCGGGCGTTTCCCGATCCGTGGTGAATCTCCAGGATGCCCTGGCACGGACTTACTGGATGCCCGATCGGGCTCCGGAACCCGCACGGTTGATCGAGGCGGTAAAACGGGCGGGTTACCAATCCTTCTTGGCCGAGAACCCCGGATCCCCTTCCCCGGCCGGATCGCCCCCCGGAAACACCCCACCCAATCCTTGGACGACGGCCGTTTGGCTCGGAGTTCCCGCCACGCTGTTGCTGCTGACAGGCGATTGGATCGGCGGCTGGGGCATGCAACGAGGGTTCCAGACCCTGTCGTTGGTGCTGGCGAGCGCGGTCCAAGCGGGGGTGGGGTGGCGATTCTATCGCGGGGCCTGGCGGCAGTTGCGGGTCGGCCGATCCAATATGGACACCCTCGTGTCACTGGGTTCGTCGAGCGCCTACTTCTGGAGCCTATGGCTGTTTTTCACCCAGAGCCAGGCCCACCTCTTCTTCGCGGAGTCGGTCAGCATCCTGACGCTCATCAGCGTGGGCCATGCACTGGAAGCCCGAATGAGCTCCAAGGCCGGAAATGCTCTGAGAGCGTTGATGGAGTTGGCTCCTACCACGGCCCGACGATTGGACTCAGCAGGACACGAGGTCGAAACCCCCGTCGCCCAACTGCGCACCGGGGACCGCCTTCGCATCAAACCCGGAGACCATATCCCGGTCGATGCGGTCGTGCTGGAAGGGGACTCGTCGGCCGATGAATCCCTGCTGACCGGGGAAGCCATGCCCGTGTGTAAATCTTCCGGAGCGGCGTTGCTGGCCGGCTCAGCCAATGTCGAGGGAAGCCTCGTTGTGCGGGTCACCGCAACCGGCCAACACACCACCTTGGCCCGCATCGCCGCGGTGGTGGAACGGGCGCAGTCCAGCCGGGCTTCCATTCAACGCCTGGCCGACCGGGTCAGCTCGGTCTTCGTGCCCGTGGTGGTGATCATCGCATGCCTGGCGGCAGCGGCCTGGGCTTGGGCCCCCGAGACACTCCGCCACTGGCAATCCCTCCTGAGTCCCCTGCTCTGGCACCCTCAGGCGAGCCTGTCCCCCATGAGCGATGCTGTTTCGGCCTTCTGTTCGGTGCTCATCGTGGCCTGTCCCTGTGCCATGGGGTTGGCCACACCGGTGGCTCTGATGGCTGGTATCAATGCCGCCGCCCGACGCGGCATCCTCATCCGGGACGCGGTGGCACTCGAAAAAACCGGGCGCATCTCAGCCTTGGCGTTCGACAAGACCGGCACTCTCACGGCCGGTCATCCCTCCATCACCCGATGGGAAGACCTCCGGCCGGAAAATTTCCGATCCATTCCACTGCCCGCACTGGCCGGGCTTTTGGCCAATCGATCCCAACATCCAGTCTCGCGGGCCGTGAGCGCGGCGGACAAGGCATTGCGGGATGCCTCCCCAACCTCTGGGCACAGCCTACCAGCGCTGATCTCGTGGCGGGAGTTGCGCGGTCAAGGCATCGAGGCCATTGCAGCCGGGGGTGATCCAGGCTCTCCCCTGCGGTTGGGGTCGGTGGGTTGGATGCGCTCGTTAGGGATTCCGTTGAGCGGCGAGGCCGAGGCCTGTTTGCAACAAGCATCCGAAGGCGGACACAGCGCGCTGTTGCTGACCGAAGGCAAGGCCGTGTTGGCGATCCTGCACGTGGGTGATGCCGTCCGTCCGGACTCGCCCGAGGTCGTCCGACGCCTGCAGGCGCAGGGGACGGAGACGTGGCTCATCTCAGGCGACACCGGCCCCACGTGTCAGGCCGTGGCCAAGGCCGTGGGCATCCCGCCGGAACGGGTGCGTGCCGAATGCCGGCCCGAGGACAAGGTGCGGATCCTGGGCGAAATTCAAGCCCGGGGGCTTCAGGTGGCCTTCGTGGGAGACGGTATCAACGATTCGCCGGCACTGGCCGCGGCCAACTTGGGCATCGCCGTCGCCAAGGCCGCCGACGTGGCCCGCGAGGCCGCCGACATTGTTTTGCTGCGACCCGATTTGGCCGCGGTGGTCGAGGCCTTGGACCTCGCCGATCGAACCCTGAGAACCATCCACCAGAACTTGTTCTGGGCGTTCTTCTACAACGCCGCCGCCGTGCCGCTGGCGGCCCTAGGATACCTGAGCCCCGTGGTGTGTGCCCTAACTATGGGCCTTTCGGACCTCATCGTCATCGGCAACGCCCTGCGCCTGCGGCGGAGGCGACGGGGCTGAGGGGAGAAGCGCTGTACTCTGTCTTTCACGGGTTAGTCGTTTCAGTTTCAAGCTCACACAGAGGGACCGATCTCTGCGGTAGTCCGTGTCTGCGGCGGACCGATCTCTGCAACTCCTCAGGCGCGCAGGGTGGCGCCGAGGGCCGATTGGAACACGCCGATGAGGCGGTCGTGGGCGGCTTGGACTTCTTCGTCCTTCAAGGTGCGGTCGGCCGCCCGATAGGTGAACGAATAAGCCAAGCTCTTATGTCCCTCGGGCACGTGCTTGCCACGGAAGACATCGAAGAGTTCCACCGCCTCAAGGTTGTTCGGCTTGGCCTGTTTGACCGCGGCCAGGACTGCTTCGTGAGTGGTTGCCTCCGGCACGATCATCGCCACATCGCGCTGGATCGCCGGGAAGGCGGCCAGGGGCTTGAAGCTCCGGGCTGAATTTCCACGGGCCAGAAGGATATCGAGGTCGAGTTCTGCCAGCAGGACCGCATCCCGTAAGTCGTACCGCTTGGCCAACGTCGGCAGCAGTTGACCCAATTGACCCAAAGGCAGTTTGCCGCCGAGGGTCACCGAGGCCGACTCGAGCATCAGCGCGGTGCTCTCCGGGCGGCGCGCATAGACCACGCCGCGGAGACCGAGCCGCTCGATGAGTTCTTCGACCAAGCCCTTGAGATCATAGACATCGGCCTTGGCATCCCGGTCAGCCCCGGACCAGAAGCGGG
>JAPLUH010000478.1 GCA_026397675.1 Verrucomicrobiota bacterium | reverse complement strand
CTGCATCAGGATGCCCCGGATTCCAAGCACGGCGATGGCCACGAACCAGACCAGCGTGATCGGGCCAAAGATCCGTCCGACCTTCGCCGTACCAAACCGCTGGGCTGCGAACAGGACGAGAATGATGATCACCGAGATAGGAAGGATGAATTGATCTAACCCGGCTCCGGCCATCTTCAAGCCTTCCACGGCTCCCAACACCGAGATGGCGGGCGTAATGATGCCGTCGCCATAGAGCAGGCAGGCCCCGCCGATGCCGATGGCGGCGAAGCTCTTGGCCAAGCGGCTCCGGTGACCCGTTTTGGCTTCCGGAAAGGCCAAGGACAACAACGCGAGAATTCCGCCTTCGCCCTTGTTGTCGGCTCGAAGCACGTAGACCAGGTATTTGACGGTCACGATCAGCAGCAGGGACCAGAGGATGAGCGATACCACCCCGAGGACATTGCTAGCGCTCACCGGCGCTCCATGACCCGGTGCGAAGCATTCCTTGAAGGCGTAAATCGGGCTGGTACCGATGTCTCCGTAAACGATGCCCAGCGCGGCCATTGAAAGGCCTACCAAGCGTTTGCCAGTTGCGGGTGCGTGTTTGCTCATAGCACGGAGTTCTGGTGGGAGGACAGTGGCAGGGAATTGGACAACACGACCTGATCTGGAATTACCAGAGCGGCCCTAGGCGTCGAGAGGGATGAGTTCATGATGTCTGCAACAGACCAGCGACCGAGGGTCACCGTTGTCGCAAGCCCGACTCCGCCGAACTGCGCACGACCGGATTACCCTTCCAAATGCCTGCGAGGTTAGCTGACGGGCTAGGGCCTGGAAGTGCCCCGGGTTGGTTTCCCTACCCTACGCCCCGTGCTGAAATCTTGGATGGATTTCGGCCTTGGGTCCCCCGCGCCTGTTCGATTGGACACCGACCAGACTTCGGCTGCAGGGGCGTGTTACGCCAGAACTTGGCCCTCTGTCAATACGGGTGACGATCGGGTCACGGAGGCATCACAGGGGACCCATCACCGCCGGGTGGCAGAGGGACGAACCTGCGGGTATCTTCAATAAGATGCGAAAAGGTGGGTGTTCTGGAGCGTTCTCGACCCCTGAATAGACCGTCACTCATGCAATTCGTCCCTTGACGGGCGGACGCTCTCGGAGGTTCTTGATAGTGCATGTCGCGCAAGACGTTTATGGCCGCCTCGCTGGCGGTGTTCTGCGGAACCGGGGCCCTTCGTTCCGACGAGGGAATGTGGCTTTACAATGATCCTCCCCGGGAACAGGTGCGTGCCAAGTATGGCTTTGAGATGACCGACGCTTGGCTGGAGCACCTCCAGAAGTCTTCGGTTCGGTTCAACTCCGGGGGCTCCGGATCGTTTGTCAGCGAAGATGGATTAGTCCTCTCGAACCACCACGTCGGGGCTGACGCGCTTCAGAAGGTTTCCAGCGCCCAGAAGAACTACTTGCGCGATGGATTCTACGCCCGATCCCAGGCAGAGGAGATTGCCTGCGTGGACCTCGAGTTGAATGTGCTGCAATCCATCGCGAATGTGACCGAGCGCGTGAATGCCGCGGTGACCGCCGGCTTATCGCCCGACGATGCGGTGAAAGCTCGGCGACGGGTCATGGCAGCCATCGAGAAGGAATCCCTCGACGCCACGGGCCTTCGTTCGGATGTGGTGACGCTTTATCAGGGAGGCGCCTATCATTTGTACCGGTTCAAGAAATACACGGATGTCCGGTTGGTCTTTGCACCGGAGCAGCAGGTAGCCTTCTTTGGCGGAGACCCAGACAACTTTGAGTATCCGCGCTTCGACCTCGATATCTGTTTATTTCGAGCTTACGAGGACGGCAAACCCGTGAAGGTGCCGCACTACTTGAAGTGGTCCAAGGCGGGTGCAGCCGAGGGCGAATTAACCTTCGTCTCGGGGCATCCGGGCCGCACGGAGCGCATGCTCACCGTCGCCGAGTTGGAGTACCTCCGCGACCGTCAGTACCCGATAGCGCTCGCCTATCTCAAGCGCCGTGAGGTGCTCCTGAGATCTTGGAGCGAGCGCAGTGCTGAGAATGCCCGGCGTGCGAAGGATGAACTCTTTGGTATTCAGAATAGCCGTAAAGCCCGCGATGGCGGTCATGCCGGTCTTTACGACCCGGCGTTGATGCAGTCCAAGCGCCAGCAAGAGATGGCCTTGCGGACAAAGTTTGCCGCCAATCCGGCCTTTGCCCCCGCCGCGGCGGCCTATGACCAGATCCAGCAGGCCCAGTCGTCGATCGCGCGGTATGAGCGGATCCACCGATTGCTGGAAGCCGGACAGGCCTTCCAGTCGGAGCTCTTCGATATCGCCCACATCCTAGTCCGTGCGGCCGGAGAATATCCCAAGGCCGACGGGGAACGTCTGCGCGAGTTTGCCGAGGCGGGACGTGCTTCGTTGGAGATGAGTCTTTTTTCCGACAAACCCATCCACAATGACCTCGAAATCATCAGCTTGGCCGATTCGTTGACCTACCTGAACGAGCAACTCGGAGCGGAGTATCCTATCGTCAAAAAGGTGATGGCCGGCAAGTCGCCGCGGGCCCGTGCTGCAGAACTCATCAATGGCAGTCGCCTGCGCTCGGTCGATGAGCGTCGTCGGCTCTATAAGGGCGGTACGTTGGCGATCGATGCTTCCGAGGATCCCCTCATTTTGGTGGCCAAGTTGGTGGATGCCGAGGCACGCGAAGTGCGGCAGTTGATGGAGGCCCAGGCCGAGATTAAGAAGCAGGCCCATGCGGCAATTGCCTCAGCCCGCTTTGCTCTGGAGGGCAAGGGGCAGTATCCGGACGCTACGTTCACCCTGCGTCTCTCCTACGGGGTAGTGAAGGGGTACACTTCGCTGGGTAAGGCCATCCCGGCAACGACGTCGCTGGGCGGAATCTTCGAGCGTTCCGCCGAGATGGAGAATCGCCCTCCGTTTGATTTGCCCGAACGCTGGCAGAAGAAACGCCGCGCCCTCCATGCCGAAGCCCCGTTCAACTTCGTCTCCACCCATGACATCATCGGTGGGAACTCGGGCAGCCCAGTGGTGAACCGGAATGGCGAATTCGTGGGCATTATCTTCGATGGCAACATCGAGTCGTTGGTACTGGGGTTTGCCTACGAAGAAACCCAAGCCCGGGCCCTTTCGGTCCACAGCGCGGGTATCTTGGAGGCACTTCGCAGTGTCTACGTCGCCAAGCCTCTGGTGGAGGAATTAGTCACCGGCCAGCGAAAGTGAGCTGGGGCGGGGGGGGCTTTTGCTCCCCGCGTTGCGCCTCGCAAACCGGCTGCCTCAGAAGCACTCGGAGGGTTCGCTCTGGGTTTGGCCGAGCGAAGCGTTCCGGTGCGAGTGTGTCTATCGGCGATGACCGTAGCACGGAAGCTGGCTAGAGCCATTGCGTCGAGGCGTGGCGTTGGGCCCCGGTTAATTTCGCCTCGTCTGTGATTCCTGCGGCCAGTCAACGCAGGCGGTTTTGGCCGAGGGGTTTATCGCTGGCACTCACTCCGGGGTGCCGCGCTCGACCAGCTTCTTGTGGCGGAGAATGCCGTCGGCAATGGCGGCGGCGAGTTGGTCCCGAGACTTTTTGGAGTCCATCAGCCGGGTGTCACCAGGGTGAGTCATGTAGCCGCCTTCGACGAGGAGCCCGGGCATTCGCAGCAACGTCAATTCTTTGAAACGGGCGCGGCGCACCCCTCGATCGGCCAAGGGAGTCTGATCGAGGATGGCCCGATGGACGAGGTGGGCGAGGGTGACGTTCTCGCGGTCGAAGCGGTTGGCGTCGAAACCGGCCATCCGACCGTGCCGTTGGGCATCGTTGCTCGAAGGGGCCCCAGCAGGCGTCAGGCAATAGGTTTCGAGGCCTTGCACCGCGTCATTTCCAGGCCCATCGAACCCGTTGAAATGCAGGCTGACATACAGGTCGGCCTCTGCGCGGTTGGCCTCCGCCGCCCGATCCGGAAGGGCGATGAACCGGTCCGAACTGCGGATGAACACCACCTGAAACCCCGCCGCCTTGAGGTGTCGGGCCAGGTCGATGGCCAGATCCAGCGTGTAGGTTTTCTCCATCCGACGGCCCTCCATGTTGCCGGGATCGCGTCCCCCGTGCCCGGCATTGATGGCAATGCGTCGGATGGGGCGCGAGGTGCGCTTGGGTGGCGCCAACAGCGGTGCCATTAGTGAGTTGATGTCGCGCTGGGAGACCCGGAAATGGCCGCCTTCGACCGGGATGCGATCCGACAGGCGAAACTCCACCTCGTTGAAGGTCATCCGATCCGAGTCCTTTCGGAACCGCATGCGGGTCCAGCGGTTGGTGAGCAGGAGTTCCTCACCCAACGTGATGGGCCGCAAATGCATCTCGCGGCCCCAGGCGGCCAAGTCGCGGAATCCGGGTTCCCAGTCCCGAGCCTGGACGAGGCCGGACATCCATGTCAGAGCCAGAATGCAGGAGACTCGCAGCCAGCGAGGTAAGGACGCAGACATGGGTGGTGTGTTCCGGACCGGACGGGTTTTAGATCCCCTCAGCGGAGGTTTTCCGGATTGAGCCCGTGGAGGTCCTTCGGCACAAAAAGACCATCTCGCCGGATGATTTCGGAATCGAACCAAACCTCGCCGCCGCCCCACTCCGGCCGCTGGATTTGCACCATGTCCCAATGGACGGCGGACTTGTTGCCATTGCCCGGATCTTCGTAGGCCTGACCCGGAGTAAAATGCAGGGAACCGGCGATCTTCTCATCGAACAAGATGTCGCACATCGGGTTCAGGATGAAGGGATTGAACCCGAGGCTGAACTCGCCGATGGACCGGGCTCCGGCATCCATATCGAGGATCTCGTTGAGTTTTCGCTCGGTGCCGCCCTGACAGGTGGCCTTGATGATACGGCCCTCCTTGAGTTCTAAACGGATCCCCTCGAACTTGGTGCCCGCGTACAGGGTGGGCGTGTTGAAGGTGATCACGCCGTTGGCCGACTTGAGCGTTGGGCAGCTGAAGCACTCGCCATCGGGAATGTTGCGCAGGCCCTCGCAGGGCTTAGCTCCGATGTTCTTGATGGAGAAGGAGAGGTCGGTGCCCGGAGCCACTAGCCGGACCTTGTCGGCCTTGATCATGCGCTTCTCCAGAGGCTTCACAGCTCGCGCCATCTTGGCGTAGTCCATGGTGCACACGTCGAAGTAGAACTTCTCGAAGGCCTCGGTGCTCATGTTGGCCGACTGGGCCATGCTCGGCGTCGGCCAGCGCAAGACACACCAGCGGGTCTTGTTGATGCGATGATCGAGAGCGGGGCGGAGAGTCTTAGAATAGAGCCGGGTCTTCTCGGACGGCACGTCGCTGTTCTCGCTGGCGTTGTTCGCGCCGCGGATGGCGATGTAAGCCTGCATCTTGCGGATGCGGTTCAGCTCGAGATCTCGCACCAGCTTGGCATGACGTTCATCGGTCCCGATTTGAACTTCGCGTAGGACCCGCGAATGGCGCATTTCCACGACCGGAGTGGCTCCCACGGCCCGTGTGGCGCGGATGAGTTCCACGGCCATCGCATCCGGAGTATCGACTAGGTCGAGCAAGATGTTCTCTCCCGCCTTCAGTTCGCAGGAGTATTCGATGAGAAGCTTTGCCAGTTTGGCGTAACGGGGGTCGCTCATGTGTTCTGGCTCTAAATAAAACCACGCCTTCCCCCCAGAGGCCACGCAAACATTAAAAACCACCCTACCGGGGTCGGTCCAACCTATTTACACAAAAGGGGGCGGTCTCACATATTTATTGAGTGACGGGGCTGTCGCTGGGGATGAGTACCTCGAGGAGCTCCGCGGGCCCGGTCCTGTGCTCGCAGGTAAGCTCGGGGGAGGATGGAGCTTTCGCGCTGTGCGCGAGGGGAAGGTTAGATCGCTTCCAATGCTCGCTCCGGACCGATCCTGCTGCCGCCAGGGTGCTGCCCCCCAAATTCATCAGTCCTAGTTTTTTACACTAAAAGGGCCTGTCTTGCATATTTACAAGATCCTCCGGTTCGGCCACAACAACATCCATGGCCCGTAAGCAACGCATCGAGTATCCCGGAGCGATCTACCACGTCATGAATCGAGGCGATCGACGTGAAGCCATCTTCCGCGACGATGTGGATCATCAGTTGTTCCTCAGCACGCTCGACGAGACTTGCGTGAAAGCCGATTGGCTTGTTCACGCCTATTGTCTCATGGGCAATCACTTCCACCTCGTGCTAGAGACGCCACGGGGCAATTTGGTGTCGGGGATGAAGTGGTTCCTGGGCACCTACACTCTGAGGTTCAACCGGCGTCACGGTGTGACGGGTCACCTTTTTGGCGGGCGCTACAAGGCTCTCGTGATTGATCCAAGTCAGCCCGATTATCTGCGGACGGTCTGCGACTATGTTCACCTCAACCCCGTGCGTGCCCAGTTGCTGCGACCCTCGGAGCCGCTGCAGGCGTACCGCTGGAGCAGTTATCCGGCCTATTTAGATCAGAATCGGCGGCGGCCTGCCTGGCTGCAGGTGGATCGGGTCTTGGGAGGAATGGGTATTCCCAAGGACAGCTCTGTGGGGCGCAAGCAGTTCGAGCGATTGATGGAAGAAAAGCGACGCATAGAGAACCCCGAAGATTACGCCGGAATTCGGCGGGGATGGTGCTGGGGCGATGAGTCGTTTCGCCGAGAGTTGCTGGCGCAACTGGAGTCCCGCGGCGCTCCTGTGAACTCCGGCGTTGAGTTGCAGGAGACGGCCTCTGAGAAGGCGGAGCGTTTGACGGGCGAGGCATTGGCGAAGCTTGGCTGGAAGGAGACGGACTTGGCGGAGCGCCGCAAGGGCGACCCCACGAAATTCAAGATCGCTTTGACGCTGCGTGCGGAGACGACCATGACATTGAAATGGATCGCAACCCGTCTCCAGATGGGCACGGCGTCGAGTCTGAGCAATCTTTTCTCAGCGAGGCAAACTACCAAGCGGTGAACAGGCCCCTTACGGTCAGACCCTCAGCACTAGGTCGAGGGATTCCGGCGTGCCAAAGAGATCGAGGATCCGGCGGGATCGGGTGATGCCTGTATAGAGTAGGTTGCGGGTGAGGAGCCGAGATTCGGCATTGGATGGTAATTCGAGGGCGACGCAATCCCATTCGCTTCCCTGGCTTTTGTGGATGGTCAGTCCGAAGGCCGGTTGATGCGCTGGCAGTCGGACCCGCGGGATTATTCTCGGGACCCCATCGGCCCCCGGAAAAAGAACCAGTTTAGCGGGACCGCCAGGGATTGGTCCGAGGGCGATACCGATGTCGCCATTGCTCAGGCCCAGCGAACGCTGGTTGGCCAGAACCAGTACCGGGCAACCATGGGGCAGTTCGTTGGGAGGGTGAGACCCTTTGCTCCAAAGCAGTGCAGTGCCGGCCTGGTTGGCGCGGTCCACCTGATGATTGGTGCTGCAGAGGAGTTGGAATCGCCCCAGATGTCGCAAGGCCTCGCATCGAGCGGGGTCTTGAGACTGGGTCTCGGGACCCAAGTTCTGGCACAGATCAGTCCAGGTGCGGGCCAGCTCGCCCCAAAATTTCCAGCGCTCTTGGCAAAAGATCCGGCGGGATCGGTCGGGGGACTCACGATGCCAAGTGAGAACAGGTTCGGTCGCCGAGGCATGCCGATCGAAGCACTCCTCGACGGAGTTTCGCGACTGACTGCCGCCGGGTCGGACGCGCTCGGCGAGATCAAGAATCCAGGGCGCGTTCATGGCGCGCCAACTGTGCTGGAGTCCCACCACTAGTCCGGGCAATGCCTCGCAAGGGCTCTCCGAGGGAAGGTGGGGCAGCCCTTGATCATAATCAGTTTGGACTTGGTGACTTGAAACCCCAAGCCGAGCAGCCAAGCGATCCCGCAAAGCCTCCGGAAGGATGCGGTTGTGGCCCGCCCGTTGGACCAATTCAGAGAGGATTCCACCGACGTCGACGCTCTCCAGTTGGTCGCTGTCGCCCAGCAGCAGCAGCGATGCCTCCGGCGGCAAGGCTCGGATGAGCGCATGCATCAGCGACAAATCCACCATGCTGGCTTCATCAACGAGCATCACCCGGACTTGGAGTGGTCGGAGCGCGTTTCGCCGGTAGGGTCCGCCGCGTTCTGGAGGCTCCGGTCCCCATTCCAAAGCTCGGTGGAGCGTGACCGTGGTGATTCCTTTGAGGAACGCCCGGTCCTCGTCGTTGAGCCCCGTCAGTCGGGCGGCGGATTGTGCGATCGCTTCCCCGATGCGGCTGGCCGCTCGGCCGGTCGGGGCGGCGACGAGGATTTGGTCGGGAGTCAGGCCCGCGTCGATGCGGTGTCGGACGGCCAATAGCGCGGCGGCCGTCGTCGTTTTGCCCGTTCCAGGCCCTCCGGTGAGGATACCCACCGGCGCATCCACGAGGGCAGCGATGGCCAGGCGTTGCTGGGCGTTGTCGAAGTAGGTCTGGATCGAGCCGGTGCCCGTTCCGCTGATTCGCTGCGGTGGTAGGATTTGCCCGAGATGGCGGGCCACTTCGGCATCGGGTAATCGCGGACCTTGAGAACGCAGTCGCGCTTCCACGAAAGAGCGGATCTCCCGCAGTTGCTGTGCGTAGCGTGGCAACACCAGGGCCGATCCTTCGAGGACGATGCAGTCGGTCCATCCTTCAAGCGCGATCCGCTCGTCGGCACTGAGCCGCGCTTCGGCCAATGGCAGCGAACCAATGCCGGTGCTGGCCCGCCGCATCAGTTCGGCCAAGAGGCTGCGCAAGCGCGGCTGATGCTCAGCCATCGGAGAGTTTTGATCCACGCTGGGCCAGATCGCCTGGGCGAGTTCTTCAAACCCGTCCGAAAGAGTCGCGAGGGGGCTGGAGAGTCGGTGGGGTTGACCGGGATTCATGGGTAGAAGTTGGGTCCGTGGAACAGGGCGTCGAGGCGGTCCAATGCCTCGCGCTGCGGTTGATCTAGCCACACACCGTGTCCTGGAAAACCGCGCACAAAGAGGTAGGCGACTCCGCCGAGGTGACGGTCGGGTTCATAGTCGGCGAGGTTGGATCGCAGGTGGCGATGCAGGGCCAGCAGGTAGAGACGTGCCTGCAGTAGGTAATGCGCGTCGAGCATCACCCGGTTCAGAGCCGCCGGGTGGTAGCGTTGGAGTCGGTTGCTCTTGTAGTCGGCGACATACCAGCGTCCACCTCGTTCAAAGATCAGGTCGATGAAACCCTGCAAGAATCCGGTAAACTCCGTGAAGGACCATCCCGCAAGGCTCTCAGCCCACTCCAGTCCCCCGGGGATCGCTTGGATGCCGGGATCTTGGACGAGGACCGCCGACAGGGCTGCTGGCGAGACATGGCCCACGGGTAAGTGAAACTGCATCTCTGTGATGCAATCGCCGCGAAGCTCTCCCAGGCGAAGGTGTACGCCTGAGGTGAGTTCCAGATCGGCCTCCAAGATGCCTGCGAGGGCTTGTTGCCACTGTTCGGGTTGGTTGTAGCCGGAGACGGCCTGCTCCAGCGAGCGACCGTTGCCCAAGTAGTCTTCGAGGGCGCGGTGCAGTTGATCGCCCAAGAGGCTGCCGGCCGCCCCCAAGGTCGCCAAAACATCCGTGCTCTCCGCGGATTCGCTCGCACCGGACGGCGGGGCCTCCACGGCGGCCAGATCTCGGTCTGCGGCGCTCAGGTCGTGGTCGAGATCCGATCGAGAAAGCGAGGTGAAGCTGCGGACTGCGAATGGAGCGAAGAGATAAGGCCTGGGCGCGGGAGGGCGGAGGAGTTCTTCGGGAACCTGCGGCGTGCCTGCGGGCGCTCCGGTCCATGGCGACGACTCGCTCGTCACTGGGGCCGTTGTTGTTGGAGAGTCCGCCAAGAAGTGGATCCCGTGCGCATCGAGTCCACTCCAGAGGTGGGGCCATTGATCCATCGACGGCGCAGCCAATCCAGGCAAACGGGCCAGCGGCGAGTCCGCCGCCGAGTTGTTTTTTGGTCCTCGTTTCGAAGCCGCGATGGGGGCCATCCCGAGGTAGAGCCGGTGGCGAGCTCGGGTCAGAGCCACATAAAGCCGACGATCGTCCTCTTCGGCCTCCTGAACCTGGGCGGCTTCTTGAGTGGTCTCAAATTCATCGGAGCCCACGTCAAACACCCACGAATCTCCCAACCGCGCCACGGCCGCGTTGGTTGAAGCAAGATGGCTCCGTCCTCGGACACTCCCCAGGAACGGGCAGAACACGACCGGATACTCCAGCCCCTTGGCCCCGTGAATGGTGTTGAGCTGCACCGCCGAGGCATCGGTCTCTAGGCGCATCAGAGTGCTTTCGCCGTCGGCATTTCCGAGCGACTCCGGGGCTTCAGAAACCTGGCGGGCCAGCCAGGCGGCCAGCGATTCAGCGCTCCGTAGTCCTTGCTCGTAACGTCCCTGCAAAAGCAGCCCCACGTGTCGCCAGTTGGTGATTCGCCGTTCGCCATCCGCGCAGCCTAGGTTTCGGGCCGACACCTCGCTGCTGGTGATCCACCGAAGCAATGGCGCTAAGGGGCCCACTCGTCCGAGTTCCTGTTGGGCTTGCAAGAAGCGTTGGAACGCCTCGGCTTGCAGGGTGGGGTGGCTTTGAATTTCCAAGACATAGGCCGCCGACTCCGCGCCGAGCGGGCTCACGAGGAAGGCCGAAAGTCGTCCGAGTAATTCCCCATGGTGGTGCAGTGCGGCGAGCAGTTCCAACCATGCGAGAACGTCGAGTGCCTCGTCGCTGTCGAACACGCTGCCCAGACCCTTGCCAGAGGATTGGCAGGTGATACCGCCAGCCTGCAGCGCTCGGCGCACCAGACGAAGCTCCCGGTGGTTGGAGGCCAGCACACCGATGTCTCCGGGCAGCAGGCGGCGGCGTTGGCGGGTGTGACGGTCGGTGATCTCCACAGGTTCCTGGAGCAGGCGCATGATTTCGTGTGCGGTGAGCCGGGCCAGTCGGGGCAGGGCGCGGTACCGATCAGATTCTGGACTCCATTGAATGACCACGGCCGTTCGTGGCGCCGGATCCCAGATCCGATTTTCGGTGGCCTGGGCGGTGACCGGCACGTACTCGAAGGGCACATCGCCCACTAGCGAATCTGGGAAGCGGAAACTGGGGCCGTAGAGGTAATTAATGGCCGCAATGAGCGATGGATCGGACCGATGGTTTACCGTCATCCTCGGGGCTGGATGCACCGCTTGAGCCAGCGAGCGGTAGCTGGCTAAGTCAGCGCCCCGGAAACGGTAGATGCTTTGCTTGGGGTCTCCGATGATGAGGAACGACTCGGTGTCGGCGTGTGCAAAGAGCGACTGGAACACCTGAATTTGCAGGGTATCGCTGTCTTGGCATTCATCGAGGATGGCCGCTTTCAGTCGGCTTCGGACCGCTCGGGCCATGGGCCCCTCAGAGCCCTGGTCGACTAGGGCATTGCGAACGGTCAGCAGGATGTCGTCGAAGGTCCGGACACCCGCCTGGGTCTTGCGCCGCGGGAGTTCTTCTCGAATACGCTCGGCCAGCCGCGAGGCCGGGAGCTGTTTTTCCAAGAACTCTAGCCGCGGGTATTGGGCCCAGAGATTTGAGAACGATGGAGGCAGATTCTTGGCCTGCGAATCACTGAGCGCCTTCCACTGGGCAGTCTCGACTAGGTTCCTGACCAACTTGTCCACGGCGTTGCGGCTGGCCGCCAGCTTCACGGCTGCGATTGCGGCCGGTACCTCCTGGGCGATGCGGGCCACCAGCGCAGACTTGGCATCAATTAATTGCTCACGGCTCATCGACACGCCCCGCACAACCGCAGCAGGCCGGGCCTGCAAAGTCCGGGCCATTCGGCGGAGGGCAGCCGCATCGGGGGCCTGGGTGTCGGACTCCTCCATAAGGAAGTCCCCGGTGATTTGCTCGAGCAGCGTGTCGCAATTTTCCTGAAGCTTCAGGTCAGGATCGCACGCCAACTCGAGGGAATGGCGACTGATGAGGGACTGGCAGAACCCGTGGAGCGTCTGAATGGGAGCCAGGTCGAAGGTGCTGAGCGACTGCGTTAGGTGTTCAGTCAACGCCGAGCCCGCTTCAGGGTTTGTCGCCAACCACCGACTGAGAATCCGAGCTTCATCGTGGTTGTCGACCCAGTGTCCTTCGGAAATAGCCTGGGCCGCGGACAGCGCGCGCCGCAGCGAAGCCAGCAGTCGCTCGCGCAGTTCAGCGGTGGCCGCCTGAGTGAAGGTGCTCACGAGGATTTGGTCCACGCGCAGACGCCGTTCGATGAGCAACCGCAGCCAGAGCAGGGTGATCGAGTAGGTCTTGCCGGTGCCGGCACTGGCCTCGATGGACGTGGCTCCGGGCAAGGCCTGCGTCAGGGGATCGAATTGGGAGGATTGGCTCATTCGGAGGTCCGGTTCAGTGCGGCCCGCCACGCTTCGATCTCGGCTATCAACCGCCAGGCCAAGGGAGTTCCCGGGTAGGGCAACCACTCGGGCAAGTCCTCTGGGGCCCATTCATAGGGGTTTTCACAGCCCCGGAAGAGCGCGCGGGTGGCCGGCAGTCCGCAGTCGGCGCCTCCTGAGTTGTCTTCATTCTCCGAGGCCCATTGCGAGAAAGCCGCTTCCAACACCTTCACCAGATCGTGGCCCGCGGGGAAATCGGTGGCGGCCTCGCTGGCCGAGTCCGTGGACAATTTCCCCTTCTTTAGAGCGACTCCGGTTGTCTTTGGCCAGAAAGGCAATGGCCAGCGGCGGGCCAAACGAGCGAGGCGGACCAGTCGGAGCAACTGGAGCCGTGCCTGGTCGGGAGAAGGCATGGGCAGCGTCCATGTGGAGTTGAGGCCCACGCAACGTGCCTCGGTGAAGGGATTGGGATTCGATTCGGGCATCGAGGCCGCCAAGGCCAGTGCATCGAAGGCGAAGAGCAGTTGCCTGCGGTGATCGCCCGCATCGTTCGATTTGGAGGCGAAGAATTGCCAAACAATCGCCTCGCCCGATCGACGGTACCAGCGTGCCCGCGGAGGCCCCTCCACAATCCAAGAAGTTGGACCCGAATCCGAATCGAGGTGTGGGGCTAAATCCGTATTGAGAGCCGGCTCGGTCAGCCGGAAACTCAAGGTATCGGTGAGTCGATCACTTGCAGAAAACACAGGGACTTCCGGCAATTCAGACAAGGTCTTCGTCAGCAGGGCCTCTCCAATTTTCCCCCGTGGGAGACTGCCAGAGACCTTCAGCACCGAGACCCGGGCGTCCGTGTTGTGACCTTCCAGGCGTGCGGTGAAGAGTTGATCTCGCAATTCCCAGCGTTCTAGGCCGTCTGGATCGATGAGGTCTTCGCCGCGGGCTGCTTCGACCTCCTCCGGCAATTGCAGCCCGAGGCGCGAGGCGTACAGCCGCTGCGGTTGATCGAGCACCATCCGCAGGTCGGCCAGCGAGGGATTCCAGCCAGTCTCGGCAGGAAGGGCTGGCGACGACCAAAGCCCCGGATAGGGTGGAAAGCCGAGGCGGTCTCGCAAGGCCACAGCCGCCGCATGATCGCAGGTGCGCAGGCCTCGGGCGCTGGTTGATTGGTCGGCCCGGAAGGCCTCGGCGCTGAACCCATTGAGAGGATGATGGACGGTGAGCGCATCCCGGGCTGAAGGGGTGGTTGCAGTTCGGTCGCTCAGACCGGTGGGCGTGGTTTGGTTCGCAGCTTCCAACAGGTCCGATACTGCCGTGGAAGGAGGGCGCTCCTTGCCGTCCTCATCGGAGTGGCCGCGGTAGGAAAGGATCAGCCGCTCCTGGCACGCCAAGATGGCTAAGAGCAGGCAGTGGCGATCCGAGTCTCGGATCGAAGGATCGCCCGTCGCTGGCTTCAGCACCAAGGGGTGCCAGGCCGGTCGATCTTCGGATCTCGGGAAGATCCCGTCATCCAGGCCTGCCACCACCACGACCCGTGCAGGCACTCCGGCATAATGGCGCAGGTCGGCGACGGTCATGCCGCCGCTGCCCCGACTGCCCGAGTCGCTCAAGGCGGGCAGCTTTTCGGTCAGAAGGCGTAGGTAGGCCGAGGCCTCTAGTGGGAGGGTCGGGTGAGCGGCCTTGCTGAGGGGTTCGAGGATGTCCCTATGGAGGGCCGCGGCCTGAGCGGCAGCGTTGCCGATGCGTGTGGAAAGGCATTCGCGGACGATTGTGCCCAGAGCCTGATTCCAATCGGCGATGGAGCGTGGCCCGACCGAGCACCAAAGGTTTCGCGCCTCCGAGAGACGCGTAGCGAAGCGGGCCATTCGAGCCAGCAAGGCCAGTCCCAGGCCGTTGGTGCGTTCGAGAGGCACGGTGGCTGGTGTGTTGCCTGAAGCGTCCAGCACGGTATCCCGCTGACCCTCGGCCACCAACCCACCCAGGCCCAAGCGCCGCAGGGCCCAGAAGAGGTTCCAACGAGACTCCGGCACCTCTTGGTAGAGCCGTCGATGCTCTGGGGTGAGCCCCCAGCGAAACTGGGCGTCTTGAAGCCACTCGACCAGGGTCGGGCCATCGCCCTCGGCTTCATCTAGATCGAAGCGATCGGCGATCAATGGATTCTCGAGCAGTTCCTGGACCTGGTTCAGTGTGAGTCGGCCCTGCAGGCACTCCAGTAGTTGCAAGAGGCTTGCCGCGAATGGAGACGGCACGAGCCCCCCTCCGCCCACCAACCGGAAGGGAAGGCGCGCCTCGGATCCTCCTCCCAGCGCGGCTTCGATGAGCGGGGCTTGTTCCCGCGGATTTGCTAACAGGATGAGAATTTCTTCGTGCCGAAGGCCCTCTAACTCTTGGAAGGCCTGAAGGATGCGATCCCGGCAGACTTCCAATTCTCGGAGGAGCGTGTGGGTGGCGTGGACGCTCAGAGAGGCGTCATCGGTGGCAAGCGGGCGCAGCGCTTCCGGAGGCAAGTGGGCTGCCGTGCGGCACGATGTCTGGAGGCGTCCCAGCAGGGAATAGATCTTGGGAAGCGCGACCGAAGGCCCAGAGCAGCCCGCCCGGAGCCGGCTCGCACGAGTCCTGCTCGGCCGTGCGGAGGGGGAGAGGAGATTTGGCTCGGCCCTTGGCCTTGGACTTGATGGGCAGGTCGGCCCAGTAATCCCGGCTGGGTGCCATTGCGAATAAGTGGATGTGTTCGGGGGCCTGAACATGCAGGCACTGCAGCAGTTGTAGGAGGCGTTGGAACAGCCGGGCCGGCAGTCCCGCATCCAGCAGGATCCAGAGGTGAGGAAGCCCTCCCTTGGATCGCCAGGATTCCATCCAAGCCCGCGCCGAGGCGGCGAATTCGGTGTCGGTCTGGAGCCCGGGATGCGTCTTGAGCAGCTCGGCCACCGTGGTCTCGGCCACCAGTGCCGCCAGGAAAGAACCCTCGGGCCAAATCCGGTCGCCGGTACGGCAGAGAAGTGTTTCATGAATGACCCGGGCCAACTGAGTGGCCGAGGCTAGTACCGTGGCGTCGAGCGGGTTCAGTGAGGCTTCGCGGGGCAGGGGGAACTCAGGCCTGTCCTGGAGACCGGGCAGGGCCGCAGCGATGGTCCAGCGGAGGCGTTCTACATCGAATCGGGCGCTGCCGCCGCCGGAAGCCTGCTCGATGAGTTCCTTGAGTTCGACTTCCTGGGAATGGCTCGCGATGCCTGAAGCGTTGGCCCAACGGTGGAGCGTGGCCTCCCGCAGCCCTTTTCGAGGAAAGATCAACCAATGCCGAGCCCGGACCTCGCAGATGCAGGCCAATTGCCGGGCGATTTCGTCCAGCAGGGTCGGGTGGGTCTCAGCGAGGTGGAGCATGGGTGCGTTCAGTCAGCAAACTCGAAGGATTCGGCGGTCGGGATCACAAAGCAACCCGATCACGAGAGCCTTATTCTGAAGCCTCGCCATCGGCCGTGCGCATGGGCAGCTGGGCTTTCGGTGAACGGGTACCCACCGCCGGGGTCTGACTTGGGGTCGCTGCCTCTGGCTGCGCCGTCTTCCGCGAGCTCTTCTTAAAAGTGAGACGTGACGCCCTTCACCAGGGTTTCCACTGCGTAAAGCCCCTCGCGTGCGGTGATGAACAGCGTCTTCCCATCTTTGCCGCCAAAGCACAGGTTGGCTCCGGCTTTCGGTAGCTTGATCTTGGCGATGACCGAGCCGTCTGGAGCGAAGATATCTGCACCCGTACCGGAGCTGGACCAGATGCGTCCCTGGGGATCGCAGCGGATCCCATCGGGTCCACCGTTTTCGATCACGGTGAAGACGCTGCCGCCGTTTAAGGTGCCATCCTTTGCGACATTAAAGAAGCGGATGTGGTGCGGATTGCCGGAGTCCGCGACGTAGAGCTTCTTTTCGTCAGGAGAAAAGCTCAGGCCGTTGGGCATATTAAAATCCCTCACCACCACTGTGGTTTTCTTCGTGGCCGGATCGAAGCGGTAGACGTGGTTGCCGTCCTGCTCCTTGTCTTGGCCTTTGGGCAGGCCGTAGGGCGGATCGGTGAACCAGAAGGTCCCATCCGATTTCACCACCACATCATTGGGTGAGTTGAACCGTTTTCCCTCGAAGCGATCGACGACCGTCGTCACCGAGCCGTCCTTCTCCATTACAGAAATCCGGCGTCCGCTGTGCTCGGCCGTAACGATTCGGCCCTGGGTATTTAGCGTGTTGCCATTCGCGTTGTGGCTGGGTTGGCGGAAGATAGAAATGCCGTCCTTCGCGGACCATTTCTTCAATTGATTGTTGGGGATGTCGCTGAAAACGAGGAACCCCCCATCGCGGGGAATCCAAACCGGGCCTTCAGTGAAGCCGAATCCATCGGCGAGTTTTGTCACCGTCGCGTTGGCTGGAAACAGCTTCTTGAACTCAGCCTCGTTCCGGATTTCAAAGTCCATGGCGGCGGCGGCTTGAAACAGTGTGGAGTGGATGGCGAGGACTGAGAGCGCCCGTCGAGCCAGGGTGATAAGTTTCATGGGAGTGTTCCGGAGGATAATGACTTAAAAGCCAATGAGTCTTAGTAAATACCGTGTGAACTAAGCTTTCATCGCCGAGATGAGAATTCCAGGGCGGCTTCGGATCGAGCCTGAGGCGTTAGTGATCACGCAGCGGTATTCGCTGCCAATGTCCCACAACGTCGTGGCCGGGGTGGTGTAGGTGGTGTGTGTTGCACCCGGGATATTGGCTCGGTTTTTTTGCCATTGGTACCGGAGCCCGTCTCCCGTGGCCGACACCGAAAAGGAGGCCGCCTCGGGCAACCCCACCGTCGCATCGGCCGGGTGGGTGGTGACGACCGGAGCACCGATAGCAACGGGGGCGCTGTCCGTGCGGGCTATCAGGTAAGTCACTGTGGCCGTCGTGCGGAATGTGAACTCGTCGTCCTCTTGGACGAGTGACACCGCTTGCCCCGTGTCCGCCCGTGTCACGGTGATGCCGGCTCCGTCAAACGGACTTTGCATGACGCAGGGATTGCCGCGTTCGCTGAAGATCCGCACTGAGTCCACGATCCGACCTGCGGCCCGGTATCGTGCTCCGACGAGGAATGCGCCGACCGACCGTAGTCGCTGAAACTCGGCATCCACAGACCTATCCCAGTTGGGGAAGATACGGATCACCCCGTCCTGGCTTTGAAGCAGCATCCCATTGATGGCCTCGATGATTCCGGCGGTCTCGATGCCACCCCCATCTTTCTGCGAGACGACGCCATTGGGTTCGGGTTTCCAGCCCTTGATGGCCTGAATCACGCGATCGGCCTGGTAGCCCGCGCGGACAGCCATCACAAACATCACTCCGAAGTCGTTGCCATTTTGCCAACCGCACCAGCGCTGCGGGTGGAACATGTTCCCGCGGTCGAGCGTGTTGCAGGTGGCCAACCGATAGGCCGGCAGCGTCCGGGCTCCAATGTTGTCGAAGGTGGTGGTGAACATCACCCCGGTGTTCCGCGCACCGCCTTGGTAATGCAGCGCTTCCATCACGTCGTGCACCGCGTCGGGCCGGAAGGTGACTTTCGAGCCCCAAGCTTGGAGCGGGTACTCGCTCATGTGGTCTAGGATATCCTGCCAGTGGGCCCGTCGGTCCGCATCGCACCGGAGTTCGATACTGGCCGCCACGATTTCTCGGTACAGGAACCGGATCGCACCGAGGCTGAACATGTCGTTCTTGGCGAACCAGTTGGCCCCCTCGTGGACCGATCCGTACACCTCGTACCGGCCGTTGACCGGCGCGCCGATGTAGTCGTCGAAAAAATCGGCGACCGACCGCATCAACGGGTAGGCGGTCTTGGCGAGGAACTGAGTGTCCCGACCGTATTTCCACTTCCATACGATTGGCAGGATGGCGAAGACCGCATTGGTGGCCATGCAGCAATCTTCACCTCCTTGAGTCCCTCCGGCGGTGGAGGGGGTGCCGTGGGATGTGAACGAACCCTCGAACTCGACGCCTCGGCAGCTCGCGGGCATGTGTGCTGCGATTTCCGGAGAGACCCATCGGTGGATCACACGCCGTCGGGCCGTGTTGTCGGCGTAGTATCGGATGGTCTCGACATACGGATCGACCAGATCGACGTGGTTCGCCGTGAAGGTTCCGTAGTAGGGGTTTTGGGCGTTGTAGTTCATCCCCATGTTCCCGAACCACTTCATGTCGTCGGCCCGATTCCAGGGCCCCCAATGGCCCGGAGCCTTGCCCGGCCCGTTGTCGTTGCCGCTGCGTGCGGCCGAACCCACCAGGTAGAGGTGGTTGTACCAGTAGCGCTGCACGTCATCGCCCAACTGAATATATGACCGGAGCCAGAACCGCCGCCACCAGGCCTTGTTGCTGGCCGACACATGAGCGACCCGGGCAGCGTTGCAGCGGCGCAGAGCCCTTTTTACTGAAGCCAGAGGTGAGGGGGCATCCTTGGTGTGTTCGGCCTGGACCACCAAGTAGATGACCCCGCCGCCAGCGGGCAGCGTGAAGGTCAGTTGGGATTGGGAACGGTTGTCGGTGGCCGTCACGGCGGAAGTGCCGAGGATTTGGGCCGCCACCGCGCCCTTTACGTAAAAGGGAGCGCCCTCGGCATTGGGTTCCTTGGTGACCCAAATTATCGGCCCGGCCATGCCTGCACGAAGGGCGACCGACGCATTACCGATGACCGAAAGCGCGGCCTGCAGGCGAAGATCCTTACCGCCGCTTGTGGACAACTCCAAAACCAACACATTGCTGGAGGGCGACAGGTAGGCTCGGGTCGTCACCGGGGCACCGGCCATGGAGCACTCGGTCCGGATCTGGGCATTCTTCAGGTCTTGGGTGACGGAATAGTCCATTGGCACATCGGCCTTCTCCGGGGCGGCCTGCTCAATTTCCACAGCAGCCTCGATCGTCAACCGGGCCAAATTCAGAATGTGCTGCTTGTAAGGACCCGGCGCAGAATCATCGCCTGCGCGGAATCCGACGGTGTCATTTCCGGCGTGGAATCCATTCTTGCCCAGGTAGTAAATGAGCGAGTGCCGGGATCCGCCCAAGTGGGCACCGAGGTCCCCGTTGCCCAAGTAGGCACCCTTCATCAGAGTGCGATTGGTGGCGTCGTCCCACGGCTCGTGGTAGGTCGCCGACGCATCCTCCAGCAGCGTCGAAATCGTCGCCCAATCGGATGCTTCGTTCCCCGGTTGCGGGTCCGCCCTCGGTGCCCGGGAAGGGACAGCGGATGGACGCCCCATGTCGTCAGTGTTCGCTCCGACGGCGGTCGGTCCGATGTAGGCGGCGACGCATGCCTGCCCGACCACTTGGCAAAAGGTCCGTCTGTGCATCGGCATCCGGGTGACCATCCAGATGTTTCCTGCAAACAGTCACTGAAAATTCGCGGTTTCGAACGGGAGAACTCAGGGGTGAACTCCGCCTGCAAAAAGGAGCAGCGCTCTGACAAACGAGCGGACAGGACAGCCTGCAGCCGAACCCCTTGCTCAACAGAGAATCCGGAGCCGACGAAGAGAGAGGATTAATCCCAATTTCTCCCGCTCACACCCCACACAGGGCGGTGAGAAGTGTCCGGAGATGCCTAGAGCGATGGGTGTATTATGAATACCGAGTGCATTTCTACCCTTAGATTTCAATTGCAAAGGCGGATCGGATAGAGACTCATCAAAAAATCCCCAGAAAAGGCTCACGAATTCCCATGTTTGGGAGTTTTGCGTCCAAGCGTATTAGCGTCAGAAATATAACGGATAACATTAATTTTTACCCTCCACGTCAAAATTTTCTATCAATTCGATAAACCCATGAAACTCACCACGATCAGAATCCGTGCAGTCATCGGAATCGTCGGCTTGGCAACGTCGCTTTTAGCCCAGGCCCAGGGCGACCTCACC